>NZ_JBEXCV010000122.1:0-27214 GCF_040605455.1 Embleya sp. NPDC005575
GGCGCGGGCGGCCGCCCGCGCCGCGCTGCGCCCGCTGGCCCGCGGGCTCCCGATCGGTGTCGCGCTGTGCGGCGTGTTGGTCGCCTATCCGCTGTGGTGGCAGTTCACCGGCCCGCAGAGCTACACCAACCTGCTGCACGGCCCGGCCGGCAACGACCTCGCGGCGCTGACCGCGTACGCCGACCGCTCGCTCGCCGGCGATATCGACGTCTCCGCACGCCTGTCGATGAACCGCACCGAGGAGAACGCGTTCTTCGGCTGGGCACTGCCGATCCTGGCCGTCGCGATCGCCGCCGCGCTGTGGCGCACGGCCTTGACCAAGGCCCTCGCCGGCGTGCTGGTCGGCGCCGCCCTGTTCTCGCTCGGCCCGGAGATCATCGTCAACGGCGAGCCCACCGGGATCTTTGGACCATGGCGATGGTTCGGGCAACTGCCGCTGTACGAATCGGTGTTGGAGAGCCGATTCACCATGGTGTGCGTGCCCGCGCTGGGCATCCTGCTCGCGCTGGGCGCCCAGGCCGTGCGCGACGCGGGCGATCGGCGGTTGTGGCTGCTGTGGTGCGTCGCGGTGCTCCAGGCGCTGTTGCCGCTGCTGCCGCAGCCGCTGGCCTCCGCGCCGCGCGAGCCGACCCCCGCGTTCTTCGCCGACGGGACGTGGCGCCACTTCACCGGCTCCGGCCGGGCCATCGTGACCGTGCCGCTGCCCGATCCCGCCGACGCCCGCGCGCTGGGCTGGCAGGTCGACGCGGGGCTGGGCTTCCCGCTCGCCGAGGGCTACTTCGTCGGCCCGTTCGGACCGGACCGGCTCGGCGGCTACGGCGCGGTCACCCGACCCACCTCGCAACTCCTGCGCGAAGTGCGTGACGGCGGGACGGTGCCCGAAGTCGGCGACACCGAACGCGCCCAAGCCCGCGCGGACCTGGCCTTCTGGCGTGCGGACGCGGTGGTGCTCGGCCCGCACGACCGCCAGGAGGCACTGCGCGCGACGCTCGACCAGCTGTTCGGCCCGGGTGTGCCGATCGGCGGGGTGTGGCTGTGGGACGTCCGGGGAGGGGGTGCCGCCGGTGCCGGCTGAGCAGGCGGCCCCGTACCGTACCGGGGAGTTCGCCACCGGTACCCCGACGGAACGGGAAGGCGCTTTGGCGGGCGTCGGAGTACACATGGAGGGCGGTCGGGTGCGGCGCAGCGACGAGCACGCGTACACCGAGTACGTGACCGCCCGCCTGCCCGCCCTGCGCCGGGTCGCCCGGCTGCTGTGCGGTGATCCGCACCATGCCGACGACATCGTGCAGAACACCATCACCCGGCTGTACGTGCACTGGCGACGCGCGGCCGCGGCGAACGACCTCGACCGGTACGTACACCGGATGCTGGTGCGCGCGTTCCTCAACGAGCGCCGCCTCGCCTGGGCCCGGGTGCGGCTGATCGGCGCGCCACAGGACACCCCGGCGCTGCCCGCGCCGCCCGGGCCCGACGTGGAGACCCGGGACGCGGTCCGGATCGCGCTGTCCCGGGTACCGCCCAGGCAGCGGGTCGTGCTGGTGCTGCGTTTCCTGTGCGACCTGCCGGTCGCCGAGGTCGCCGACATCCTCGGCTGCTCGCAGGGCACGGTGAAGAGCCAGACCGCACAGGGACTCGCGCGACTGCGCACACTGCTGGACGGGCCGGTCGTGGCCCGCTGGGAAGGGGAGTAGACCGGCCATGGACACCGACGAGCACGAGGGCGCCCGACTACTGGCCGCACTGCGCGCGACGCCGCAGGCCGCGCCGGACGAACCCGGCGTCAACGTGGCCCGCGCGATCCGGGATGGCCGCCGCACGGTCCGGGTCCGGCGCGCGCTCGCGGTGACGGGCGGCGCCGTCGCCGTGGCACTGGTGGTGCTGGTGACGGTGCTGATCGCCGCGCCGTTGCACAACGGCGCGACCGGCCCCGCCGCCGGCGGCACGTTCGACGTGCGGCAGCGGGCCTTCCAGGTGGGCTCGGCCGGCGGCTTCACGCCGGTGGTCTACGAGACCGGCAAGTATCGCCAGCGGGTGATCCTGGGTCCGGAGAAGCCGGGCGGCGCGCCGGAGGTGGCGGCCACGCGGGGGACCGTGACGATGTACGCACCGGACCGGCTGCCCGGCGGCGAGCTCGGCCTGGGCGGGCCCGCTCCACCCGTGAACGGGCACCCGGCCGCGTGGTTGACCGGGCCCGATCCGGTCGACGGCCGGATCCAACTGGCCTGGCAATGGACGTCGGGCGGCTGGGGGGTCGCCTCGTTGGCCGGCCCCGCCGCCGACTCCGCCCGCGTGCACCAGGTGGCCGAGAGCGTCGTCGCGGGCAGCCGCAGGCCGGTCGGCATGCCGGTGAAGCTGGATCAGGACCTGCTCGCCGCCGGCGAACACCTGATCTCCCTGGTGGCCTCGGTGGGCAAGCCGGCCGACCCCCCGCTGTACGCGATGCGCTTCGGCACCGTGGACCCGCCGAACCTCGACGGCACCGACCCGCCCTGGTTCGCGGTGGGCACCGGTACGCCGCCGACCGGCTTCGACGAGCGCCGGCCCGGTCGGGTCATGCGCGCCGACGGGGCGTTCGTCGAATCCGACCCACCCCTCGATCAGGACCGCCTGTCCGCGATCCTGGCCGCCATCCGAACGGACGGGTATCCGTCGGCCGGCCCGTCCGCGGCGTCGACCCCTCCGAGTACCGGCGATTCGGAGTCGTCGTCGGTGCCGCCCTCCGACCTGGTGACCAACGCGACGTCCACGCGACCGGCCGGCACAAGCGCGGACTTCGGCACGAGCGGCCCCCCGAACACAAGCAGCAGCACGAGCACAAGTGCGAGTTCGACACCCACGGGTGGGCCGACGACGCGTCGGTGAACACGCGGGCCCGCAGCAAGGCGGATGCGCCGGGCCCGCACTGCCGGGGGCCGGCGCCGACGGCGTCCACGGCCTGGGCTCTCGATCCTTGCGGCACGCCACGGGCCCTCCCGCGCGGCGGCAGCCTGCGAACGCATGGCCCGCAACCTAGGATCGAAATATGACCGATTATGGGCGTCCGTTGGAGTTCGGTGTCTTTCCTACGCCCGACAGCTCACGGGTCGAGGAGATCCTCGCGCTGGCGGACATGGCCGACCGTGAGGGCCTGGATCTCGTCGGGGTGCAGGACCATCCCTACCAGAGCCGCTTCCTGGACACCTGGGCGCTGATGGCCGTGATCCTGGCGAACACCGGGCGGGTGCGCGTGTTCCCGGACGTGGCGAATCTGCCGCTGCGTCCGCCGGCGGTACTGGCCAAGGCGGCGGCCAGTCTGGATGTGCTCTCCGGCGGGCGATTCGAACTGGGCCTGGGAGCGGGTGCGTTCTGGGAGGCCATCGGGGCGATGGGCGGTCCCGCACGTACCCCCGGCGAGGCGGCGAGCGCGCTCGAGGAGGCGGTCGACATCGTCCGCCTGATGTGGTCCGCGGAACGCTCCGTGCGCTACACCGGTCGGCACTACCAGCTCGCGGGGGTGCATCCCGGACCCCGCCCCGTACACCCGATGGGCATCTGGCTGGGCGTACTGGGCCCGCGCCTGCTGAACATGCTCGGGCGCAAGGCGGACGGCTGGTGCCCGTCCAACAGCTACGCCACGCCCGAGAAGCTGCCCGACATGCAACGCCGCATCGACGACGGCGCGGCCGAGTCCGGCCGCGAACCCGCCGACATCCGACGCGTCTACAACGTCTTCGGGGTCATCACCGACGGCCCCTCCAACGGCTTCCTGGCCGGCCCGCCCCGTCAGTGGGTGGAGGAACTCACTGCGCTGGTGGTCCAGTTCGGCATGGACACCTTCATCTTCGGGGCCGAATCCGACGACCCCGCCCAACACCACCGCTGGGCCGTCGAAATCGCCCCCGCCGTCCGCGAATCCGTCGCCCGACACCGCGGCCACGCCGGACGCACCCCAGTCACTTGATCCGGAACGGCATGGGGCGTCTCAGATGTGCGCTCGGATCTGGCGCACCGGACACCCGAGAGCATCCGCGAGCACCGCCATCTCCTCGTCGCCGAACCACACGCGTTCCGGATTCCACACGGCTATCTCGAAACGCGCGAAGCCGCACTGCCCGTCGAAGTCCAGGCGGGCCGGCGAGGTCGCCGCGCCACAACACGGAACCCGCACGGCAAGCGACGCGAACCCGTCGTCATCATGCTCCGCCGAGAGGTCCGCCCACCACTCGGTGTCGATCGACCCGCCGCAGTGCGGACAGCCGATCCGCCCGAGATTCGCGCCGCAGGCAATGGCGGTGACCACGTCGTACCACTCGACGTCGATCTCGACATCGACTCCTCCGGGAAGGCCCGGCGCCAGGTCCGCCACGATCGCGGCAGCCCGCTCGGCCGCGACCCGATCGGGGCGGTGGTAGGGGTCGGCCGGGATGACGGAAAGCACGTCGTCGCTCAAGTTCCGCTCGATTCGTGGTAGGTGACAGGGTGGGCGGTGTCAGGGCGTGCCCGGGAGGAGAGCCGCGGCGTGGGCCTGCGGAGCCATCTCGCGAGGGCGATGAAGTCGGCTTCGGTGAGACCCCGGTGGGGGTCGACCCGGTGGAGCAGGGCGGGGCCCTCGTGGTGTGTGGCGACCCAGGCCCGGTCGGTGGCGGTGATCTCGTCGTCGACCCACACGAACGGGCGGCCCGCCGCCCGGACGACCAGGGTTCGGGTCTTCCAGTGCAGCCCGGCCCGCTCGTCCCGATCGTCGACCACGGTTTACTCCGGCCGGATCACCACGGGCAGGTCCGGCAGGCCGAGCCGAGGGGCGATGTACGTGTTCGCCTCCTGCATCCAGGCCGTGGCCCAGACCAGATCGCACGGCAGCCGCAACAACCGGGGGCCGTGCCCGGGATCGAGCCTGGCCAACAGCGGGTTCGCATCGACGTCGCACGCTTCGGGATCCGTGCCATGGTTGGGATACTCGGCCGCCCCGAACGGGAGAAGCGGTCCGTCGACGTCAAGATAAAGCAGCGGACGCTGCACCGAAGCGGTCACGCCCGCACGATAGCGGCCCGCCCTCACGCGGTCGGCCGGCAAGTCGTGGGCGGACAGCGGCTCGACGTGCGTACCGGGACTCCAGCAGTACGGGCGGTCCGACGCGTGCCGTCTTTGGTGGTGGGATCACCCGGTATCGAAGGAGGAGGCGGTCTTCGGCGAGGACAGGGCGCAGGGGATCTCCATCGTCACCCGGGTCGGGCCGTTCGGCGGGCTGGTCACGGTCAGGACCCCGTCGAACACGGCGAGCCGTCGCTCGATACCGCGCAGGCCGCTCCCTCGGCCGGGATCCGCACCGCCTCGGCCGTCGTCGGTGATCTCGACGCGCAGCAGCCCGAGTTCGTGACCGATGTCGACCCGGACCCGGTCGGAGCCCGAGTGCTTGGCCGCGTTGGTGAGCACTTCCGAGACGGCGAAGTAGGCGGCCGACTCCACCGATGCGTCCGGACGCCCCGGCAGGTCGACGGCGACCCGCACGTCGAGGGGACAGACCAGGGCGAGCGAGCGTACGGCGTCGCCCAGGCCGCGGTCGGCCAGGATCGGCGGGTGGACGCCGCGGACCAGGTCACGCAGTTCCTCCAACGCCTTGGACGAGGACTCGCGGGCCTGGACCAACAGGTCGCGTACGGCGGCGGGATCACGATCCAGCAGGTGTTCCGCCGCGCCGAGCGTCATGCCCATCGCGACCAGCCGTGCCTGGGCGCCGTCGTGCAGGTCGCGCTCGATCCGCCGGATCTCGGCGGACTGCGCCTCGGCCGCCTCGGCCCGGGTCGCGGTGAGCCGTTCGATCCGGTACGCCGTCCGCGCGTTCTCGCTCGGCGCGAGCACGAACCGGGTGTACCGGGCGTGCAGGCGCACCGAACGCGGCGCCAGCCACAGCGCCAGGGGCAGTTGGAGCAGGCCGAGCACGCCCGCGAGGGTGGCGGTGCTCTGATCCCGGATCGGGATGAACAGGTACCGAAGGCCGTCCCACTCCCGCGACAGCGGGACGCCGTAGAACGCCAGCCCGATCGCCCAGAAGCCGCCGAGGATCAGCGCGACCGGCCCGACCGCGAGCGCGGCGCCGACGATCGGGTCGAGCGCCAACCAGAGCCAGTCGCGCCACGTCTGCGGATCCCGGACGATCCACCGGAGCCGGGCGAGAAGGCCGCGCCTGCCGGGAGCCGCCTCGGGCACGGGCAGGTAGTAGGCCGGGATCCGCACATCGGACCACCGATACGCCAACGCGCGTTGCCGATCCGCGAGCCACCGCACCGCGCGTACGACCGGCGCCAGCAACACCAGGCCCAGACCGGTACCGAGCAACAGCACGACCACGAACACCGCCGGCGACAACAGCGCCGCCACGAACGACAGCCCCCACAGCGCCAACGACCGCCCCGACGCCACGAGTCCTCCCGAGAAGGAGAAGCCCCCACCCATCCCGCGCAGCCGCGCCCCGCCCCCCGAACCCGTGTGCTTCATCCCACTTGCACCCTTCTCTACGGCTTCGGTACATCGGCCGTATGAGCCGCGTCGCCAGTATGCGGGGAGCCGGCCGGGCGAGTCGGTGGAGGTAGACCCACTCTTGGCGCGCGAATCGGGCGAAATATCAGACTGAATCAGCGTGATCCTGGCATACCGGATGGAGCGCGCGCAGACTGCCGGCCGGCCCGCTGCGCGAGGCAGCCGCCCGTCCCGGCCGCCGCTACAACGAAGGCGCCTGTGCCGCCGCCGCGTCGAAGATCGCCTCGATCGCCCGCTCGTAGACGTACCCGTGCCCGTTCACGAACGGCGTTCAGCCGGTTTTCCGGCGTGGCCGCGTCGTCGTGCTCTTCTTCGCGGAGGCACGATCGCTCGCGGTCTTCGCCGTCGTCCGGTTCTTGGTCGTCGCGCGCGTCTTGGTGTCCGTCTGCTTCGCCGGCCTGGGGTGGTCCTTCTCGGCGGCCTGCACGCTCGCGGTGAGCACGGACATCAGGTCGACCACGTTGCTCTCGCCCGCCTCCTTGACGACCGCCTCGTGGGGATGCTCGCCGGTGGCCTTGGCCTCGACCAGGGCGTCCATCGCCCGCTGGTAGTCGTCGTGGACGTCGTCCAGGTCGAAGTCCTCACTGAGGGTGTCCATCAACGAGGCGGCCATCTTCATTTCCTGAGGGCGGATGGTGACATTCTCGGTGGGCGCGATGCCCTCGGGTGCGCGGAGTTCGTCGGGCCACAACATGGTCTGGAGAGTGAGGATCTCGCCCTGGGCCCGAACCAGCGCCAGGCTCTCACGCGTGGACAGGGTGATCTTGGTGACCGCCGCCCGGGACTGCCCGGCGAGCGCCTCGCGGATCAGCACGTACGGCTTGGCCGCCGCCGGCGTCGCGGGCCCCAGGTAGTAGGGCTTGGACAACATCAACGGGTCGATCCCGGCCTCGTCCACGAAGGCCAGCACGTCGACGACCTTCTTGCTCGGCAGCGGCAGCTCGGACAGGTCCTCGTCGGTGAGGACGACCTGACGACCGTCCGCGGCCTCGTACGCCTTGGCGATGTCCGCGAAGACGACCTCCTCGCCGTCCAGCTCGCACACGCGCTTGTAGCGGATCCGGCCGCCGTCCTCACGATGCACCTGATGCCCCGGCGAGCGGTGCTCGGACGTCGCCGGATACAGCTGGACCGGGATGCTCACCAGTCCGAACGAGATTGCGCCCTTCCACGTCGCCCGCATACCAACCCCTGACCGATGACCTATTCGGTACGAAATGACCACCTTCAACGGTAGGCCACCCCGCCACCGCACGCCTCGGCCGGGCGCGGCCGGTCGGCCGGGCGGTCGAGCGGCTGTCGAGGCGTCGGGCCGTACGGCAGCCGGCCTGCGTCAGCTGTCGGGACCGAGCCCGGCCAGGCGCAGCACGGCGCCCAGCCCCCGATGCGCGTCTCGGCCGGGTCGACGTCCGACTCGCGACACACGTGCCGAAAGAGCAGCGGGTCGGTGTGGTGCCCACAGGAATGCACCCGGGTGGGGAAGTGGCCGTCCAGGTGGTGATGGGCGAAGGTCCCGCGCAGATCCCAGCCCACATCGCCGACCACGCCCAAGGCCACGCCCTCGTCGGCCAGGCGGGTCGGGGGGTGCGCTGTCCGCGTACGGCACCCGGCGCGCCGGCCTGGCCACGGCCCCGCGGGCCCCCGCGCGACCCGCGCCGTAGGGCCGCGGGGCGGGCGGGGCACGGAGGCGGTCCGTCCGGACAAGGGCGCATGCGCTCGGCCGAAGGCGGATCCGGTGTGCCGCGATGAGTTTCGGGGCGATGGGGGGTCCAATCATGTGAACGCACTTCCCCACCGCCCCAGGAGAGCACGATGACGTCCAGCGCCCCCACTGTCGGATACGCCCCGGTGAACGGCATCGAGTTGTATTACGAGTTGCACGGCAGCGATGGACCGCCGCTGGTCGTACTGCACGGCGGCGCATTGACCATCGACTCGAGCTTCGCCGCGCTGCTGCCCGCGCTCGCCGCGAACCGCCGGGTGATCGCGGTCGAGCTCCAGGGCCACGGCCACACGGCGGACAGCGATCGCCCGATGTCCTTGGAGGTCTTCTCCGACGATGTCGTCGCGCTGCTCGACCATCTGGGCGTCGAACACGCCGACTTCCTCGGCTTCAGCCTCGGCGGCCTGGTCGCGCTGCGCACCGCCGTACGGCACCCGGGGCGGATCGACCATCTCGTCCTGCTCGCGACGCACTACCGCCACGACGGCTACCACGCGGAGATCACCGCGCCCGAGCAGACCTCTCCGCGATTGCCGACCGCGGCCGACTTCGCGGCGATGGTCGACGCCTACGCCCGGGTCGCCCCAGACCCCGCCCACTTCGAGGCCACTTTGGCCAAACTCCAGCCGCTGGCTCACGGCTTCGTCGAGTGGACGGAGGACGAACTGCGTTCGATCGCCGCCCCCACCCTCCTCGTCATCGGCGACACGGACTTCATCCGCATCGAGCACGCCGCCCGCATGCACGAACTCATCCCCGACGCCCACCTGGCAATCCTCCCGAACACCACCCACATGAACGTCCCCACCCGCACCGACCTCCTCACCCCGATGCTCGACGCCTTCCTGCCGACCAAGGCGTGACGGTCCACCGAGTACGGGTACGGGTGGCCGTCGGACGCAGGGCGGGTCGGCCGACGAGGGGCGTTCCGGGGGCCGGCACAGGTGGGGCGGTGATTCGGGGGGCGTGGACGAGAATGTGCGGGGTTGGTCGTCGGGGTGTCGGCAGTGGGCGGGGCGGCGGCTTGGTCTCGACCTTGGACTGGATCGGACCGGACCGGGTCGGGTCGGGTCGGGTGGATCGGCGTTCGGAAGGGGTGGGTGCGGGTGTCACACGGACGGGTCGGAGTCCGGAGTTCGCCGGAGCCCGCTGTCTCGGGGGTGGGTGGATTCGCCGTCGAGGCTCCCGGGCGGGGCCGGTTGCGGGTCTATCTCGGTGCGGCGCCGGGGGTGGGCAAGACGTACGCGATGCTCGACGAGGCGCGGCACAGACGCTCGCGCGGTACGGATGTGGTGGTCGGTGTCGTGGAGTGCCACGGCCGACCCCGTACCGAGGAGATGCTCGACGGGCTGGAGGTCGTGCCGCGCAGGCAACTCACCCATCGGGGTGATGCGTTCACCGAGATGGACGTCGACGCGGTGATCGCCCGTCGACCCCGGGTGGCGCTGGTGGACGAACTCGCGCACACCAACGTGCCCGGTTCGCGCAACGCGAAGCGCTGGCGAGACGTCGAGGAGATCCTCGATGCGGGGATCGACGTGATCTCCACGGTGAACGTGCAGCATCTGGAGTCGCTCAACGACGTGGTCGAGTCGATCACGGGTGTAGCGCAGCACGAGACCGTGCCCGACGGCGTGGTGCGTCGTGCGGATCAGGTCGAGTTCGTGGACCTGACGCCGGAGGCGTTGCGGCGGCGACTCGCGCACGGGAACGTGTACCCGCCCGCGATCGCGGGCGCCGCGCCGGCGAACTGCTTCCGGCCCGGGAATCTGACGGCGTTGCGGGAGTTGGCGCTGTTGTGGGTGGCGGGTCGGGTGGACGAGTACCTGCGCGAGCATCGCCACGACCACCCGATCGACGCGACGCGGCCGGCGCGCGAGCGGGTCGTCGTGGCGCTGACCGGCGGGCCCGAGGGCGACACGCTGATCCGCCGAGCGGCGCGGATCGCCGGCCGCGGGCCGGGCGGAGAGGTGCTTGCGGTGCACGTGGCCCGCAGCAACGGTCCGTCCGGGGGCTGCTCGGCCGATCTGGCCCGTCAGCGCCGGTTGGTGGACTCGCTGGGCGGCACGTTCCACCCCATCGTCGGCGACGACGTGCCCGGTGCCCTGCTCGACTTCGCCCGCGGGGTAAATGCCACGCAGATCGTCCTGGGCGGCAGCCGGCGCCGGCCCTGGCAGTACGTCCTGGGCCCCGGCGTCGGCGCCACCGTCGCCGCCCGCTCCGGCGACATCGACACCCACATCGTCACCCACGAACACATCGGTCGCGGCCGGGAAACCACCCCGAAGCGCTCGACCACCGCCCGGGGACGAGCCGTCACGAGTTGGGCGGTCGCTCTCCTCGGGCCACTCATACCGGCCGCCGTACTCGTGCCGATGCGGGGCGGCGTGGCGCTGCCCGGAGACATGCTCCTGTTCCTGGCGCTCACCGTCGGGGTCGCCCTGTTCGGCGGCCTGTGGCAGGCGGTGGCCGCGGCCGTGGTCGGATCGCTGTTGCTGGACTACTACTTGACCGCGCCGACGCACACCCTGAAGATCGCCGCGCCGGGCAACATGCTCAGCCTCGTGGTCTTCGTCGTCATCGCCCTGGCCGTGGCGTCGGTCGTCGACCTGGCCGCGCGGCGCGCCCAGCAGGCCGCGCGCAACCAGGCCGAGGCGGACACGCTGAGCTTCCTGGCCGGCAGCGTACTGCGCGGCGAAGAAGCGTTGCCCGCGCTGCTCGAACGGGTCCGACAGACGTTCGGCGTGGAGTCGGTCGCCGTGCTCCAACGCGACGGACCCTGCGCATCCTGGGCGAGGGTCGACTCGATCGGCCCCAATCCGCCGACTCGGCCCGACAAGGCGGACGTCGAGGTCCCGGTGGACCAGTCGCTCGCGCTGGTGTTGTCCGGCCGCGCGCTGCCCGCCGACACGCGTCGTGTCCTGGGTGCGTTCGCCGCGCAGACCGCACTGGTCCTGGAACGACGCACCCTGGTCGCCGAGGCGGCGGAGGCCCGCCGACTCGGCGAGGGCCACAGCCTCGACACCGCCCTGTTCGCGATCGTCGCCCGGGACCTGCGCGCGCCGCTGGCCGCGATCAAGGCCGGTGCGTCCGGCCTGCGTTCGCACGAGGTGGACTGGGCGCGGGCGGAGCGGGCCGAGTTGCTCGCCACCATCGAGGCGGGCGCCGATCGTCTCGACCAACTGATCGGCAACCTGCTCGACATGAGCCGGCTGCGGATGGGCACGATCGAGCCGCTGCCGAGCGACGTCGCGTTGGACGAGGTGGTCCCGGGTGCGGTGGCCCGAGCCGCGCAAACGGCGGTGCGGGTGTCGGTGCCCGACACGCTGCCGACCGTACGTGCCGACGGAGAGTTGCTGGACCGGGTGATGGCGAACCTGGTCGAGAACGCCGTCCTGCACACCCCACCCGACACCCCCGTGGTCGTCGTCGCGAAGGCGGTCCGCGACCGCATCGAACTGCGCGTGGTCGACCGCGGACCCGGCCTGCCCGACGACGCCAAGGACCGCGTCTTCGAAGCCTTCGCGCGCCACGGCGACGCTCCCCGAAGCCGGGGCGTCGGCCTGGGACTCGCCGTCGCCCGCGGCTTTGCCGAAGCCATGAACGGCTCCCTCACCGCCGAGGACACTCCCGGCGGCGGCCTCACCATGATCCTCACGCTCCCCGCGTCCACCGGGCCCGAGCCGGGCGGCGAGCCCGACCGAAGTCATGTCCGGAGCACGCCTGTCGACGGGCACCGGGACGTCCGGGCGCGCACGGAGTCCGGGGGCCGGGACGATGAGAATGACGCAGCGTCATCCCGGCGCCGGTGACGACGCATCCGGCCACGGAGCCTCCGCGAAAAAACCGCCGGCGGACCACGGCGACCACTGCTACTTTTCCGGAGGCCGTGCGAGAGAACGAGGAGGTGGTACCCGTGAACGCAGTATCGACATGGGTGCTCCCCTCCGGGGTCACGGTCGGGCGATAGGTCGTCCGGGAGCGCCGTTCAAGAGCACTCCCGAAAGGCACGACCATGCGATTCACTTCCGAACAACGCCTCGACGACGGCGTCCTCGAACGCGAATTCACCCTCGGCGAGATCCCCGGCGTCCTGTGGACGTCCGGATCCGCACCTGCCCCGCTGATCCTGATCGGCCACAACGGCGGCTTGCACAAGCGGGAATCGCGGCTGGTGGCCCGGGCCCGGCACTCCGCGGCGGAGTACGGCTACGCGGTCGCCGCCATCGACCACCCCGGGCACGGCGACCGGCCCCGTTCCGCCGTCGACGAGCAGGCTCGCGCCGACCTCCGCCGGGCGATGGCGGCCGGCGAGCCGGTCGACGAGATCTTCGAGTCCTTCATCGTCCCGCTGGTCGAAAAGGCGGTCCCGGAATGGCGGACCACCCTGGACGCCCTCCTTTCGCTGCCCGAGATCGGCGGCCCGGTCGGGTACTCGGGGATGACCGCCGTCGGCATTCGGCTGGCGGTGGTCGAACCGCGCATCTCGGCCGCCGGTTTCTTCGCCGGGGGTTACGTGCCACGCGCCCAGCGCGAGGAGGCCCGGCAGGTCACCATTCCGCTGCAGTTCCTGCTGCAGTGGGACGACGAAGGGAACCCGCGGCAGTCGGCCCTGGACCTGTTCGACGCCTTCGGCACCAAGGAGAAGACGCTGCACGCCAATGTGGGCGGGCACGCCGGCACCCCGTGGTTCGAGGTGGACGACGGGAACCGGTTCTTCGGCCGACACCTGAAGTAAGGCCGGGCCGTCAGGCCGGCAGCGGACGCCGGGCGGTGTCGGCCGGGATGCCGCTCGTCGAGGACGGCCCCGGCCCTCCTCGATGGCGGTGGCCGGCAGCTGCACGACCGCCCCGATCGCGGCGGTACCGGCCATCGCTGGTACCGGCCGGTCGGGGCGACGCTCGGCCACCAGTGCCCGGGCCGGGTCGGCGGCCGGCAGCCGGCAGCCGGCAGTAGGTGCGGGCCGTGCCCCGGCGTTCGACTGCGCCAGGACCCCGATCGCTCTCTCGATCGGGGTCCTTCGCCGTGCCCCTACTCGTCGTCCGGGTCGCCCGGGTGCTCCGGGAGCGCTTCCGTCCTCCGGGGAGAGGCCCCGCGCGCACTCGGCGGGCCGATGCCCGGCGAGGCCGAACCCGATACGGTGCAGCGCGCTGTCCCGGACAGGCGCGGCGCGAGGGCCCGGCCTTGCTCCGTGCCTGGGCAGCCATCGGGCGGATTCGCCGCAGGAGGTGGCGAGTTCGGGAGATTCCTCCGGCGGGGACGACCGCGAACCGGTCGCGGCACCCGGCCGCCCGTGAAGCCGCGGACGTCCGCGAGGTGTCCGCGCCCGTCTCCCCGTCGGCCGCGACCACCACGACAACACGGGTTACTGGGTCGCGATCGCGCTGATCGACTTCACCCGGCCGGAGGGCCCGACGGTCCGGCACGTCGAGCGGTACTCCGAGTCGGGCGAGGAACGCCCGATGCTCTACGCCGACGGGCGCTTCGCGATGAACATGGGTCCCTTCGAGTTCAAGGAGGAGGAACCCATCTCCGAGGGCGAATGGGAGATGTTCATGGACCCGGCCCATCACCTGAGCATCCGCGAGGGGTACAACCTCTACCCCTGACCGACCCGGACAAGCACCCCCACGCGGAGCGCACCAACTCCCTTACATCGCGACCGCGTCGACGGTCGAACCGGCGACTCGGCCCGACCGCCGAGCCGGCGGCCAAGACCATCGGGAAGCCGACGGGCGGAACCGATGTCGGGCTCGGTTCCGGGCACGGGCCCGCCGCCGGGGCCTGGTGGTTGTTCTCGGCGGCTTGTCCGGCCTCGGTGGCCCGCAGCCGGAACGCGTCGCTGCCGGTCCGGATCGGCAGGTGCGACTTGCCGGTGCCGAAATCACCGATCGGCGTCACCTCGGTGGGCAGTCCGACGGCGATCACCGGCCCGGTCGCCTACGACCCGGCCGGCGTCACCCCCGAGGAGCGTCGCCGGGACGATCAGCGGCGGCGCAGCGACGGGTCGAGCAGTGCGGGCGGGGTGTCGTTCTTCTCGTGTGGGGCGAGGTCGGTACCGGGCGGGACGATCGCGTCGATCGCGTCGAGTACGTCTGCGGAGAGCGTGGTGTCCGCGGCGGCGAGCTGCGAGTGCAGGTGGTCCAGGGTGCGGGGGCCGATGAGTGCACTGGTCACGCCGGGGTGCGCGGTCACGAAGCCGAGTGCGATCTGGATCATCGTCAGTCCGGCGTCGTCGGCGACCTTGGCCAGTTGCTCGACGGCGTCGAGCCTGGCCCGGTTGGAGGGGATGGAAGTGTCGAAGCGCTGCGGCATGAACGTCGAGCGGCTGGTGGTGATCTCCCTGCCCTGGCGGATCGCGCCCGACAGCCAGCCCGAGGCCAGCGGGCTCCACACCATCACTCCGAGCCCGTACTGCTCGGTCACGGGCAGGACGTGGGTCTCGATACCGCGCTGCAGGATCGAGTAACTGGGCTGTTCGGTGACGTAACGGCTCGAGTGATGCTCGCGGGCGGCCCACTGGGCCTGCACGATGCGGTGGGCCGGAAAGGTCGAGGAGCCGAAGTAGCGGATCTTTCCCGCGCGCTGCAGGTCGGTCAACGCCGACAGGGTCTCCTCGTCGCCGGTGTTCGGATCCCACCGGTGGATCTGGTAGAGGTCGACGTGGTCGACGCCGAGCCGACGCAGGCTGTCCTCCAATGCGGTGACCAGCCAGCGGCGCGAGCCGCCCCGGCGATTGCGCTCGTCGCCCATGGGCATGGCCGCCTTCGTGGCCAGCACGAGGTCGTCGCGGCGGCCCGCGATGGCCTTGCCTACCATTTCCTCCGACTCGCCGCCGCTGTACACGTCGGCGGTGTCGATCAGGTTGATCCCCGCCTCCAGGGCGGCGTCGACGATGGCGGTGACCTCGTCCTGGGTCGTGCGCCCGATCTTTCCGAAGTTCATCGCGCCGAGCGCGAGGGTGCCGACCTGCACACCGGTGCGGCCCAAGGTGCGGTACTGCATATCGTGTCTCCTCATTGCGGGTGAAGCGTGTGCCATGCATGGCTTGGTGACCGGTTCCCTGCTCTGACATCATGAGCAAACGGAACCTCGTTCCGAAACGATACGGAACATGGTTCCGCTTTTGCAAGAGGCGAGTGGAAAGAGTGGCGCGGTGAACGACAGCGACGAGGGCGCAGGGCAGGCAGTCCCGTCCAAGCGGAAGGACGCCCGACGCAACAAGGAAACCCTGCTCGACGCGGCCGCCGCGGTCTTCGTCACGTCAGGCGTGGAGGCGCCGGTACGCGACATCGCGGCCGAGGCCGGCGTCGGCCTGGGCACGATCTACCGTCACTTCCCGACGCGAGCGGACCTCATCGTCGCCGTCTACCGGCACCAGGTCGACGCCTGTGCCGATGCGGGGCCGACCCTGCTGGCGACCAGCCCTTGTCCGCGCGCCGCACTGGGGCAGTGGATCAACCTCTTCGTCGATTTCCTGGTCACCAAGCACGGACTCGCCGCCGTGCTGCAGGCCGACAACGCGGGCTTCGAGGCGCTGCATGCCCACTTCCTCGACCGCCTCGTACCCGTCTGCGCCGAACTGCTCGAAGCCGCAGCCCGCGCCGGCGAGATCCGCCCGGACCTCGATGCGTACGAGCTCATGCGCGGCGTCGGCAACCTCTGCATCGGCGCGGACAGTGATCCCCACTACGACGCACGCCACATGGTGGAACTCCTCATCGCCGGGCTACGCCGACCACACCACTGACCTCGGCGACATCGCGCGTGCGACTCTGCCGAAGCGCCGACTAGAGCGCCTTGGCCGAGGCCGGCAGTTCCGTGTGCGGTTCCGCCAGCGGTGGTGCGCACCCGTTTGGTGCAGTGGGCGGGCGAGGCAGCGTGGGACCCGGATCTCGTCGCGGGCGTCGGCTGCAAAGGCGGGCCCGGCATCGATGGCACGAATCGGCTTCGGCTCCGCGCCGCCGCGCCCGCCGTGGACTTCGGCGGTGGTCCGTCAGGGCGGTCAGGCGGCCTTGGCTCGGCCTTCGGAGATCTGGCGCAGGGCGTCGTCGAGATCGGACTGGGCGCGTTGCAGCCAGGCCGTGGTGATATCCACGGCGTCGCCGGCTTCGCCGCTGCGCCGGTGCAGGTGCGGCTGCTCACCCTCCTCGGCTGCGCGGGCGTGCTTGATCGCGTGGTGGATGCGTCCGGCGGCGGCGAGTTCGCTGCCCGCCACCTGGAGCCAGGCTCGGGTCGTCGCGTCGGCGACCTTGCCGGTGTTCGCGGAGTCGGTCAGTGCCCGCGCGATCGCCTCGATGCTCTTGCCCGCCAGCTTGCGCGGCACCAACGCCGGTGGCAGACCGGGCAGTTGCTCCAGCTCGGCCAGGACCACACTCTCCAGTAGGGCCAGGCCGTACGTCACTCGGCCCAGTTTCAGCAGATACTCGTCATCCGGAATCATCGGGCCATTGTGCGATACCGGTCGGACACGATCGTGACACCACACGGCGTGTCGCAGCCAATGCAGCCGGACGCGCCAAGCCCGGCTCGCCTCGGGACCGAAGCGGACGCGCGCCCCGCCCTACCGCGTCGGTGCGTCCGACCCGGCGGCGGTCACCGTTCCCATCCGCGAGCGCCCCCACGGCCGCGGTCCGGTGGCCTCGACCGCCGCGCCCGCCGGAGGGTACGACGCCGAGCGGCCCGGGCGTCGCGGCGGCTGGTCCGCGCGGCGGGCGCGTACGAGCAGACGCAAGCACTCGGCCGGGTTGTCGCGGACCGAGCGGTGGGTGACGGCGGGGCCGAGCGCACAGACGTTGTCGAGCCGGTGATGGGTGAGCGCGAGCACGCTGCGCACCAGCGGCCGGTACTCGGTCGGTACATCACCGACCAGGCGATCGCCGGCGTCGAGCGCGACGCGCGCGCTGGTCGCGGTCGCGGCCAGCAGGGCCCGTACACCCGGCGTGTCCCGGCCCGATCCCAGATCGGCGCGCGTGACGCCGTACCGGTCGAGATCGGATTTCGGCAGCCTCATCCGTCCCGCGCCCAGGTCCTCCGCCAAGTCGCAGAGCAGGTCGGTGCGTTGGAACCCGTCGGTGAACAGGCGCACGGAGGCGGCGAACTCCTCGTCCGGGACGAGGTGCGGGGTGAGCCCGGTGCTGAGCATCGCGCCCGGCCAGGTCAGCACGTCGACGTAGCGCTGGTAGGCGGCCTCGTCCTCGAACTCGGGAAAGTCCAGTTCGGCGTGGGTGCCCTCCAGGTAGGCGTCGGCCCACGTGCGCGGCAGGCCGTGCACCCGGGCGGCGTGCAGATACGCCCGCAGCAGCGGATGAGTCGCGGTATCGGTGTCCAGCGCCGTCCGCACCCGGGTCGCCCACGCCTCGAATCGCCGTCGGCGTCCGACTTCGTCTCCGCGGTCGCAGACGTCGTCCGTGAAATACGCCATCGCCGCGCCGACGAGGGCGTGCGGCGCGAACTGCGGCGGAGCCAGCAGCCGCAACGCAATCCAACCGGCCGTCTCCCGGCGCCGCATGAACCGCTCGGCGGCCGTGTAGTCGGCACGCAGTGTGCCGTCCCACACGCCCGCCGCATCCAGAGAACGCCGCCACGAGCGCATGAAACCCCCGAAGATTGGTCACCACAAGCTGATTTGCCGCACGGAGAGTATCAGCACGGAGTAGGGCAAACCCACGCCCACGATGCCGCGGCGGCGAGCGTCACCCGCCCTGAGCCGCGACAACGGGTCGAGCACCCGAGCACCCGAGCACTCGGCCACTCGGCCACTCGGCCACTCGGCCACTCGGCCACTCGGCCACTCGGCCACTGAATCAACCAACCACCCGACCGCCCGACCACGCGAACTCACTCGATCGACGGAACACGCGAGCATCCGAGTTGTCGGCGAGGACCGCCCGGCGATTTGGGGGTGAGATCGCCGGGCGGTCCGGGCACCGACCACGGGGTTGTCGGCGCATCCGCAACGATCCGCCGTACGACCGCCCGTGCGCAAGACCCGATGCGCCGGCCGCCCGGCCCGTAAGCCTTGCGTAGGACCCCTGAAAGGCCGGTTCCGGCGCGCCCGGTTCCGGCGCGGGCATTGCACCCGCCCCGACCCGGGTCCGACCGCAGTTCGAACCGCGCCCGGGTTCGGGCCGTGACCCCGGCTCGGACGAAAACCCGGCTCGGCCCCGGGTCGGGACGCACGTCGCGGTGCACCGACTCGTACCTGGGCCAGTCACCGGGGTCGCCGTCGCGCGCGAACGCCGCCCAGGCCCGCCCGAGCGCGTCGGCCAGGTCCTGCGATGGCCGGGCGCCGGTGAATCGCTCGACCCCCTCGATCGCCAAGTTGTCGAAGACGAAGGGGAGTTCGAGCGAATGACATGCGCCGATCCGCCCGTCGAGTGCGGTCGATGACCAACAGAACAGGTAGCGCCACACGTCGCCGCCCGACTCGGCTCGCGCCTCGGCGAGTCGGCGCGTGGGCCCGCCGAACATGCGCTCCCCGATCAATGCGGCGATCAGACCCGCCGGCGAGGTGTCCCGCTCCACCGTGCGAAAGACCGCGAGCGCAACCTCGGGTTCGGGGTAGGTGGCGGCGAACATCGGCCCGACGGCGGCCTCCACCACCGCCGCCGCGCCGGGATCCAACACCGTGAACATCCGGCCCTCGTCACCGTTGGCGCCGAGGAGCAGCGGAATGTGGCTGCCGACTCCCCTGCGGATCGCGTCGATCGGCGGCTCGGTCAGCGTGCGGCCGTCGACGATCGGCGCGAAGGCCAGGGCCGTACCGGCGCCCCTGACCCGCGCGGCGCGCAGCACCGCCTCCTGGGCGCGAAGCAGTTCCGCGGTCGGCACGGTCAGTATGTTCGAGGCGACGTCCGGGGCGATCCCCAGTTCGGCGAGCAGCTCGTGGGCGATCCCGGCCGCGGCGTCGACATCGGCAACACCCTCGCCGCTGCCGCTCTGGACGACGGCCTTGTGGAACAGGGCGCCGGAGGCGGGCATCGCCACGTGCGCCACGACGCTCCAGGCTCCCGCCGACTGGCCCGCGACCGTGACGTTGTCGGGGTCGCCGCCGAACGTGCGTCGCTCACCAGTGTGCGGCCGTGGCGTAGTACGTGCTGCCCGGCCAGGCTTCCACCGGGGTTGTCGTGGGGACGATCTTCCCGGCGCACAGGCCGCGTTCGGCCAGGCCGTCGATGATGCGCGGGATGGCGGCGAGGGTGGTCTCGTAGCCTTCGTGCAGCAGGATGATGCCGCCCGGTTGCACCCGGAGGGCGTTGGCGACGATGTCGTCGGTGGAGATGCCGTTGTAGTCGAACGAGTCGTTCGTCCACAACACCTCGGTCATCCCGAACGTGGTCGCGTCCTGGCGGATCGCCGCGTTGGTCCGGCCGTACGGCGGGCGGAACAGCGTCGGCGCGTGGCCGGTCCCGGCCTGGAGAATCTGGTTCGTGCCGAGGAGTTCGTTGAACGCGTCCTCCCCGGAAAGCTCGTCCAGGAACGGGTGCGAGAACGAGTGGTTACCGATCCAGTGGCCGCCGGCGGCGATCTGCCGGACGTACTGCGGGTAGTCCAGGGCGTGTGCCCCGGTGAGGAAGAACGTCGCCTTGACCCAGCCGGCGTCGTTGAGCGCCCGGACGTACGCGGGGGTCAGGGTCGTGGGGCCGTCGTCGAAGGAGATCGCCGCATAGCCGGCGGAGCAGGGAGCCGGCGGCGCCGGGTCTGCGTGCGCGGGTCCGGTCGGGCCCAGGATCAGGCCCGTCACCGCCGCGATCGCGACGGCCCCCCAGGTGCGGACTCGTGCGCTCGACTTCATTTCGGTCGTCCTTCCGAATGTGCGAACCGGTATGACCACGGCCCACCGCCGGCCGACGGTGGGCCGCCTGTACTCAAGCCGCGTCGGAGGGCATCCGGGAACGGTTTACCGGATGCCTCGTCTGCGGAAACAGCAGTCGCCGACGGGTCGTCAGCTGTTGCGTGCGGGCAGGATCCGCTTGAGCGCGAGGCCCGCGCTGAACAGCGTGAACGCGGCCACGAACGCCCACATGACGTTCGCACCGGTCGCCGCCAGGGCGCCTCCGGCGCCGGCCGCGGCCACTCCTGTACTTGCGTGATACATGGTCACCACTTCCTTTCTTTTCTTCGGATGGCGTCCCAGAAAGCCTTTGCCTGGGCCGCCTGGAGGTAGAGGTCGAAGGCCATTTCGACCACGATCAGCGCGCCGAGCACCACCTGTAGCGGTCCGCGTTTGCGGACACTCACGGCGCGCTCCACGGAGAAGATCAACGTGACCACCATCCACACCGGTTGGATGCGCACGTGTCCGGTGAGGAGGAGGGACAACAGCAGCGAGCCGAGATAGATCCCGATGACCACAAGACCGAGCAGGGACAGCAGTTGGCGGCCCCAGTAGGTCCGGGTGATGTGCGTCCACCCGTAGTCGGTCAGGTTCTCCAGGGCACCGCGCTTCCAGCGCAGCCGCTGCTGGAACAGGTCCGACCAGGTGCCCATGACCTCGGTCATCAGGGTGCACTTGGGCGGACAGACGATCCGCAGGCCGAGGTGCAGGATGCCGAGGGTGAGCTCGTTGTCCTCGGTCAGCACCCGCGTGTCGTATACGTGCGCGGCGCCGGGCAGTTCGTGGGCCGCGCGAGCGGCAACCACCTCCTGCAGGGTCAGCGCGCGAAAGAGGGTGGCGGTGCCGGTGAGTACGAGGGCCTTGCCCTGGAGCCGCTCCACGTCGCGGACGTAGCGGGCGTACTCGTTGCGTTGCAGCATGCCCACGAAGCCGCCGCCGGGCTTGCCGGTGAAGGTCCCGCCGACGGCGCCGTACTTGCCCGTCGCCAGCCGTTCCAGGCCGTGGCTGAGGAACTCCGGACCCAGGGTCGAGTCGGCGTCCATCACCAGGACCGCGTCGGCCGGGCCGAGGTCGGGCAGGATGCGGTCGATGACCTGGTTGAGGCCGCCGGCCTTCTTGTGCTTGTTGTCGACGGTCTCGTACACCTGTACGCCCATCGAGCGGGCGATCTCCACGGTGCGGTCGGAGCAGTTGTCCGCGATGACGATGATCGTCTCCGGCGGTCGCCGCTGACCGTACAGGGACTGGATGGTCTCGCCGATCTGCGCTTCCTCGTTGTGCGCGGGCACCAGTGCGGTGATCCGCATCGCGTGCACGTCCGCCGTCGGCAACGAGCGACGTCGACGGCGCTTGGTCTTGAGCCGGAACGGCTCGGCCTTGCGCGCTCGATGCCGGCGCGGGCCGACGGCTGCGGCCGGCTCGGCGACGCGTACGGCCGCCCCCGGAACGAATGACAGTTGCGGCTCATCACGAATCGGCGCAAGGACCACGGTCGGATGACCCGCCGCCATCGCGTGCTCGTCGCGCCCTCGGTGCCGCCCTCGCGGCGTCGCATCCACGTAACCGGTGTCGTTCATCCCGCCATCGCATTCGAACCGGACCATGCGAACGGACGAAGTGGCCTCGCGAGCGCACGTACGGATCCCGGTGTCGAGACCGCGTGCGGGCAGCACGAACACGGCGAACCATCGGCTCGCCGAGGATCAACTCGTCCATTCCCCCCCGAGCCCCCGCCCAGGCTGGGCAAGCATGCGACATCGGAAGGATCTTGTAAATCCGATAGTCGTAATTGTGAGTACAGGCACAGAAATAGCCGGCATATCCGACGATGATTTGCCCATGTTTATCGCCTCTTCCGTAGCTTGTTCCACCGTCTGCGACTCCACCGTGACGACCGTCGGCTGTCCGAATCGATGGCCGGCTCCCCCGGAGCTGGTCGGCGGCGAACGGGCTACCACCGTGCAGGTGCCGGCCTGCCTCGAACGCCGCCTGGATGCGGGGGGTTGCCCTTCGACCGAAACGGCCGGCCGGTGCGGGTGGCGAGGTCCGAGGCGGACGCCGACTCGGTACCGCCCGCGCCGGACGCGGACGTGTTCGCCGCGACCGGGAAGCCGTTGCCCATGACCGGCGAATACCAGCTGTGGATCAAGCCTCCGACGGATCGCACGACGCCGTCCACGGTGAGCGCCACGGTGTTCGCGGGCTCCTGACCCGGGAGTCGCCCACCGGGGCCGGATCGGCCCGGCCCCCCGCCCCGCCGCCAGGCGTTTCCCGACGCCGGGCGGCGGGGCGGTGGGGTGCGCGTGGTCACGGGGGTGCGGCCGGGGACGTTCCTTGGATAGAGTGCCGCGGCTGATCGGCCACGCGTACCACGGAGGCGACTTGACGAACCATCCGGGATATCCAGGTGCCCAGAGCCCCCCTCCTCCTCCACACCAGGGTCAACCCAAGTGGGCGTGGTGGGTGGTGGGCATCGCCATTCCGCTGATCGGCATCTTCGTCACCATTGCTGTCAGTCGCTCCGATTCCGATTCGGATTCGAAGGCTCCGTCGTCGAACACGGCCCCCGCGCCCGGCCTGCAGAGCTCGCAGGCTCCGCAGAGTTCGCAGAAGCCGCCGGCCACCGGTGGCGGTGGCCAGTCGGCGTCGAACACGCCGGCACCGGGCGGTCAACCGCCGCGGGTCCTGTTCGGGCCGGGTCCGATCACCGTCGACCCGAACAAGCAGTACGTCGAGTTCGACACCAACCCGCCGCTGGTGTCCCAGTCGAACAAGGCCGCGGACCTCGTGTTCTCGTACACGCTGGGCGCACCCGATCTCATGACGGTCGGCTCCGCCAACACCCTGGCCGCGCTCCCCCAGGGCAGCCCGGACCCGACCCCGGAGGCATGTGCCGAGGCGGTCCGCAAGCGCGGCACCTACCTGGGCGGCGAACTCGCCCCGGGCAGCCGATTCTGCATGGTCACCAACGAGGGACGCACCGGATACTTCCGGGTGATCGGGCCGATCGCCCCCGACGTCCCCCTGCGCCTGGAAGCAACCGTCTGGGATCTTCCCAGCTGACGCCGCGACCCGGTCGTCGTGGAGGTGGTCACGCGGCGGATCGGCCCGCCGAGGCCACCGGGACGGCCGTCCGGTCGCGACGCCACGCGTGGCTTGAGTGCGATCGCCAGTTGCACGTCCCGCCTGCGGAAGACCCGCAGTTCGGCCACGGCGGAGGTGGCGGGCGTGGCCTCGCGCAGATCCGGCACCAGACGCCGGACCAGCACCCAGCCCAGGGCGCAGCACGCGGCGACGGCGACGAAGGTGGATCGCCAGCCGAAGGCGTTCCCGATCAGGGTCCCGATCGGCGTGGCCGAGGATCATCGACAGGTTCATCCCGAACACGAGCGTGGAGACCGTGGAGGCCTGCTTGCCGGGCGGGGCGGACGATGCCGCGATGACGATCGCGTTGGCGAAGAAGGTGGCGGTGACCAGCGAGGTGGCGATCCGCGCGGCGAACAGCACGGCGTAGTTCGGCGCGAGCGCCGAGGCGAGGTTGCCGACGACGACGATCGCGAGCAGTACGCTGATCAACGGCTTGCGCGCGATGCGTGAGGTGAGGGCGGCCGGCACCGGGCCGCCGACGATCATCCCGATCGCGTACGCCGTCACCAGCAGCCCGGCGGCCGAGATCGAACGTGGTCGGTCCTCACCCGTCGGCCCCGGGGACACGCCGAGCCGGATCGCGCAGTCGGGGGGATCAGGCGGGGCCGCTCCGGGGCGATTTCGCGCGCGCGACGGGCGCGCGACGGGCGGCCGGCCGCCGGGTGACGTCACGGCGTCGCGGCGATGCGGCGATGCGGCCTAGACTCCGGGCGTGGCCGGACAAACGAGTACGACGCCGCTGTCGGGTGTGCGCTTCGTGGGGTTGCGCTTTCGGCTGGAGACCCGGGGGTTGCGGCGCCCGGTCCCCGTCGAGGTCGCCGCACTCACGCATCACGGTCCGGGCGATCATGTCGCCTGGCGCGCGCACGCCCCGATCGAACCTCCCCCGCCCGAAAGCCCGCCGTCCGCGCCGATCGGCGTCCCGGTACCGCCCGCCGCACCCGGCTCCCTCGCCGCGGCGCTGGCGGACATCGAGCGCCGTGTGGTCCGCGACCTCCCGCACGCGGTGATCGGGCTGCCGCCGTTCGCCGAGAAGACGCTCGTGTGGGAGCAGCGCGCCTATTGCCCACTCCTCGCCTCGTGTGTCGTCCTGGACGTGATGACCCTCGCCGCAGTCGTCACCCCGACCGCCACACCGCAGTCCTTCGACACCAGACTGCAGCACCTCGGCCTGCGACCGCCCCCCGAACGCGCGGTCACCTGGGACGCGTACGCGCTGACCCACTTGTTCCACACCACCGTCGCCAAGGGCATCGCCACCGGCCGCTGGTCCGGTCTGGAGGACCTCACCCGGGTCGCCGGCTCCTCCCCTCCCGCCGTCGAGCCCGAATTCATGCCCGCACTCGATGTCCAGGAGTCCCTCTTCGACTGACCCGACCCGTTCCGGGCCCACCTCTCCCTCGTCAGCCGCATGCCCCGACGGCGCAACCGGGTTCCGGACCGGAAGGACCGCGGGGACGCGGTGGAGTCAGCGGGGTGGGGCGGAGAGGGGGCCGTTGCCCGCTGTGCGCAGGAGAGGTTTGCTCATGGCTCGGGTGATCGTCGGGTCCCGGCCGTCGACGTAGGGGTCGCGGAGGGTGTAGCCGGCTCCCGCGAACAGGGCGAGGGCTCGGATGTTGCGGTTGCCGGTCTCCACGACCAGTCGCCGTGCGCCGGCCTGGGCGGCGGTGTGCTCCAGGGTGCCGAGCAGGCGGCGACCGTGGCCGAGGCCCCGCTGCTCGGGGCTGACGTACAGGCGTTTGATCTCCGCCGCCCGACCGGGCATCGTGCGCCATCCGCCGCAGCCGACCGGGGTGTGTCCGCTGTAGGCGAGTACGAACAGGCCTTCGGGGGGCTCCAGATCGCGAGGCTCGGTGGTGTCGGGATGATCGGCGAAGCCGTACAGCGCGACCTGCTCCGAGTACAGGGCGTGCAGCAGGACCCGGGTGTGCGAATGGGTGTAGGGACGCGGCACGAGACGGACGTCGGCAAGGGCGTTGGGGCCATCGGCCCCGAACGGCCCATGATGGCCCAAAGCCGCGCCCAGCACGGCCCCGCCCTTGGCGCGGTGCGCGAAACGGATCAACGACCTGCTCCCTTCCCGCCGACCCCGCACATCGGGGCTCCAGCACGATTCTCCGTGAAGCCCCCATACCCCGAACAGTGGCCCCGGCCAACAGACCACAGCCAACCCACCAAGTCCCCACCGTCACCCGGGCGCTCACCCCCCGTCGCACCCGACCTCGCGGCCCACGGACCGGTCACCCGGACCCGGTGCGGACAGCAGCCGAGACCACGCGGCCGACGGCGTCGAGCGCAGCGGCTCGATCGTTGCGTGCGACTGGTCCACGTACTTTCGCGCCGTTTCGGAAACCACGCCATTGCGACGGCCGGCCGTGCCGGGGTTGCCGGGGGTGTCGGGCCGGAGCAGGATGCCGGGATGCGCTTCTCCGTCAATATTCCGAACTTCGGCGACTTCGCCGACCCCAGGACGGTGGCCACGGTCGCGGTCGCAGCCGAACAAGCGGGCTGGGACGGTCTGTTCGTCTGGGATCACGTGGTGCACGACAAACGCGCCCGGCGGGGCCAAGCATTCGGCGATCCCTGGATGTTGCTGACCGCCGCGGCGTTGGCCACCTCGCGGATCAAGCTGGGCACCCTGGTCACCCCCGTCCCGCGCCGGCGCCCGCAGCAACTCGCCCGCCAGGTGGCCACCTTGGACGCGCTCAGCGGTGGGCGGGTGATCTTCGGCGCCGGGCTGGGCGGGCCATTCGAGGACGAGTACGGCGACTTCGGCGAGCCGACCGACCCGGTCGTTCTCGCCGAGCGCCTGGACGAGGGGCTGGACCTGCTGGACCGCTACTGGTCGGGCCAACCGGTGGACCACGACGGCCCGCACTACCGGGTCCGGGACGTGACGCTGCTGCCCGCCTCGACGCAGCGGCCGCGGCCGCCGGTGTGGATCGGCGGGTTCTGGCCGAATCGCCCACCGATGCGCCGCGCCGCGCGCTGGGACGGCGCGGTCCCGTTGTTCGCCTCCGCCCGGCACGGTCATACTCCGCCGGTCGACCAGGTCCGCGACCTGGTGGCGTACGTGCGCAAGCACCGCGACGTCCGCCCGGAGGCCACGTTCGACTTCGTCCTCGGCGGCGTCAGTCCCACCGATCCCGCCCGGGCCCACGACCTGCTCGGGCCGCTGATCGACGCCGGCGCCACGTGGTGGGACGAACGCCAAATCATGGACAGCGCCGACCTGTACCGGGCGACCCCGATCCTGCGTCGCATCGAATCGGGGCCGCCCGTCTTCTAGTCGGTCGCTTACGAGCGGTTACTCACTCCCGGCCGCTCACCCCACCGGCCGACGAGGCCAAGCCGCGCTCGCCCTACGCGCCCAGCTCGGCGAGTCGCTTCAGCGTCGCGTCGATCGACGCGCGTCGGGCGGGCAGCAGCGGCAGTCGTACGTCCGGAGTCGGAATCCGGCCCTGCGCGTACAGGACGCCCTTGACCACGGTCGGATTGGGTTCGCCGAACGCCGCGGCCGACAACCTCGCCAGCGCGTGGCCCAGGCCCCGGGCCCGGACGAGGTCGCCGTCACGCCAGGCGTCGGCCAGTTCCACGAACCGGCCGGTGGCCAGATGCGCCGAGGCGAGGATGCCGCCCGCCGCGCCCAGGGCCAGCAGGGGTGACAGGAACAGGTCGTCGCCGGCCAGCACCGCGAAGTCGGGCGGCAGGTCGCCGAGCAGGTCCACCGCATCGTGATCGATGCCGCCTGTCGCGAGCTTGACGCCCACGACACCGGGAATTCGGGCCAACTCGCGCAGTCCGGCCGCATCGAGCGGCTGCCCGGTGCGGTACGGGATGTGGTAGACGATCAGCGGCAGCGGGCTTGCGCCGGCCAGGTGGGCGAAGTGCGCCCGTACACCGGCCTGCGCGGGGCGCGTGAAGTACGGGACGGGCACCAGCGCGGCGGCGGCCGTCGGCCACCGCGCGAGGTCCGCGAGGGCGCG
>NZ_JBEXCV010000123.1:0-27184 GCF_040605455.1 Embleya sp. NPDC005575
GGCCGCGCCGGGCCGGCCAGGAAGGCGGCGACGGCGATCGCGGCGGCGACGACCGCCAGCGTGCGGGTGGTCTCGCGCAGGAACCGCACCAGCGCGTCGAAGATCGCCGCACCCGCGTCCCGGGAGATCTCCGGCGGCAACTCGTCCAGGTAGTAGCGGCGGGCGACGACGAGCCCGATCGCGAGCACGAGCAGGGCGAGCAGAGTGCCCAGCGCCGCCCACATGATCACCGCACGGCGACGCGGTGCGACGCATACGCCCACGACGAAGAGCAGCACCACCACGACCGGCAGCCAGGTGCCCGCGGTGTTCAGATAGCGGAACGCGTCCTGCCCCTTGCGTAGCCCGTTGCGGTGCAGCAGCACGAACCGGTGTTCGGTGCTCGGGATGTTCGTCGCGATCGAGAAGCCCTGGCCCACCAGACTCTGCCGGACCCGGTCGACCATCGGACCCAGGTCCAGCACCACCTCGCCGCCGGACGAGGTCACTGCGGCGTCGTCCTTGCCCTCCAGCGCGCGCACCGCGGACTCGTGTGCGACCCGGAGCGCGTCGCGCCACACGACAGCGAACGCGTCGGTCGTGACGAACGCGCGCGCGGCCTGATCGGCCACGCCGGTCAACAGGCCCTGGATCGCTCCGGAGGCCGGACCCGACCCGTTGTTCGGATCCAGCCCGAGCGCCTCGCGCAGCGCGTCGGTCAGCCCCGCCACGTTCACTGCCCGCGCGACGGCCTCGGCCACCCGATCGGCGACCTCGGCCTGGACGGACGGGTTCGAGGACAGCGGCGCCAGCGTGGCGACGAAACGATCGGTGTCGCCGACCTCGTCGTCCGCCCAAGCGGCCGTCACCGCGACCGGGGTGAGGACGCAGGCCAAGGCCACCAGCACGCACGCCAGGGCGAGCCGCAACCGGTGCCGGCCCCGGACCCGCTCGCCCGATTCGGATGCTGACTCGGACATCGATGTCGTCCTCCCCGCTCGTGACCAGGTGTCCCGGGGCGGGTTCCATCAAATCCGCGTATCTACTCCGATTCGAGAAAAGGTGCAAAATATTACAGGACATGTCAAAGTGCGAGAACACCGACTCGCAAGGTCGCGGATCCTCCGCGACGGCAGGCGATCGGTACGAGGCAAGACCTTCCCGGCCGCCCGGCCGGGGTTGGGAGTAGGCCATGAACAGCACAACCCGCAGGTCGAGCGCTTGGTCCGGGTGGGTGGCTTTCGCCGGATGCACCCTGCTCGTCCTGGGTGTCCTCAACCTCTTCCAGGGGTTTACGGCACTGTTCTCGGACGGGTACTTCGTCACCCGTTCGGGTGACCTCCTGGTGTGGAACTACAACACATGGGGCGTCATCCTGCTGGTCTTCGGCGGGTTGCAAGTGCTCGTCGGCGGGGGACTGCTCACCGGCGCGACCTGGGCCCGTGTGGTCGGTACGTTCCTGGTGATGCTGAACATCATCGGCGAGATCGGCTTCCTGGCCGCGCACCCGGTTTGGTCCACCATCGTGATCGCGCTCGACCTGGTGGTCCTGTTCGCGCTGACCGTGCGCTGGGACGCCGCCAAGGGCTACTACTCGGACGAGACCGCCTCCGAATGGCAGGCCCGGGACGAAGGACGCCGCACCGGCGCCGGCACACACCGCCGGGACGCCGAGCGCGACGAACCGATGGCGTAGCGGCAGACAGTCCGCCACGCACGGACCCGACGGGTCTCGTGTGTGGCGGACTGTCGGTGTCTTGTCCGGATCGATGTCGGAGGTCGTTTCGTGTCCACGCTCACCGTCTGGAAGTTCCCCACCGTGCACGGCGCCGCCGACGCCGAGCAGACGCTGCTCGCGCTGCAGAAGCAGGAACTCGTCCAAGTGCACGACGCGGCCGTGGTGTCGTGGCCCGCGGATGCCAGGAAGCCCAAGACGAAGCAGTTGAACAGTCTCACCGGGATCGGCGCGCTGTCCGGCACCTTCTGGGGGATGCTCTTCGGCCTGATCTTCTTCGTGCCGCTGCTGGGCGCGGCGATCGGAGCCGCGGCGGGCGCGCTCGGCGGCAGCATGAGCGATGTCGGCATCGACGACGACTTCGTCGCCGAGGTGCGGCAGCAGATCACCCCCGGCACCTCCGCGCTGTTCGTGATGACCTCGAACGCGGTGGTGGATCGGGTACACGAGGCGTTCGGCGGGGCTCAGGCCGAACTGGTGCGCAGCAACCTGTCCGGCGACCAGGAGGCCAAGCTCCGCGAGGTCTTCGCGGACTGACGGCGGCGCCCACCGGCGGGCCGGACCCAGGCCCTGCCCGGTCCGGCCCGCCGGCACGCGGGTGCTACGAGCGCAGCCACATCGCTTCCTGCCCGCGGCCGTGGGCGTCGAGAAAACGGGCGAGTTGACCGGCCGCCGCGGGGTGACCCTCGGCCAGGGCACGGCGGTACATGTCCTCCGCCTCGCGGGCGCGGCCGCGGCGCTCCAGCACGCCGGCGAGGCCTATCGCGGCGTCCGGGTGGCCCTCGGTGAACGCGCGGCGGTAGAGCTTCTCCGCCTCCTTCAGCCGGCCGCGCGCGCCCAGCAACCCGGCCAGGTTGACCGCGGCCTCGGGGTGGCCCTGCGCATAGGCGTGCCGGAACAACTGCTCGGCCTCGTCCGGGCGGCCGGAGCCGGCCAGGAGCAGACCGAGGTTGTTCGCCGCGTCGTCGTGACCGTGCGCCGAGGCGTGTCGGAAGAGCATCTCGGCCTCCGGCGCCCGGCCGAGCCGCACCAGCAGCCGGCCCAGGTTGTTCGCGGCGTCCGGGTGGCCCTGCGCCAACGCGTGGCGATACAACTCCTCGGCCTCGCCGGTTCGGTGGTGAGCCGCGAGCAGGTCGGCGAGATCGTTCGCGGCCTCCGGGTGGTTGCGGGCCAGCGCCTCGCGGTACAGCGCCTCGGCCTCGCTCTCGCGGCCGGTGTCCGCGAGGTGGTAGGCGAGTTGTACGGCGGCGTCCGGATCGCCGGCCGCCGCCGCCCGGCGCAGTTGCGCCTCGTCGTCCTCGACGGACGCCGGGCCGGACGCCGGGCCGGACGCCGCGATGAAGCCCGGGAACGGAGCCGGGAAGGGCGGCGGGCCGAGCGGGGGCTGCGAGGGGGCGGCCGGGGCCGGCATCAGCGGTGGTGCGGCGGGCGGCCGGGGGCGGTCCGCCGAGGCCGGCGGGGGAGTCTCGGTCAGCCGCGCGGCGACCGAGGCCGCGTCGGCCGGGCGCTGTGCGGGGTCCTTCGCCAACAGGTCCAGGACCAGCCGGCTCAGCTGCGGCGGCACGTCCGCGCGGCGCCGCTCGGGAGGCTCCGGGATCGATTCGAGCTGGGCGTACACCGTTGCGGCGGCGTCGCCGGTGCCGAACGGCGGGGTTCCGGTGAGTAGTTCGTAGAGCACACAGCCCAGTGCGTACAGGTCCGAGCGCGGCTCGGCGGGCCGCCCGCGCAGCCGCTCCGGCGAGGTGTAGGCAAGCGTGCCCAGCAGGCGCGTGCCGGCCGCGGCGACCGCCGCGAGGTGCCCGGCCAGGCCGAGGTCGAGCACCCGCACCCGGCCGTCCTCGCACACGACCAGATCGGCGGGCTTGAGGTCGCCGTGCACCAGACCGGCCCGGTGCGCGTGCTCGAGCGCGGCGCAGATCTGGGCCGCCCATGCCGACACGCTCGCCGGTTCGGGCAGGCCCGCGCGCAGCGTCGCCCGCAGGTCGCGGCCGGTGAGCAACTCGGTGACCAGGAACGGCGTGCCGTCGGTGTCCTGCCCGACGTCGAGGACGGCGACCAGGCCCGGATGGGCCAGGGTCGCGGCGGTCCGCGCCTCACGCACGAACAGCGTCGCGGCCTCCTCGTCGGGCGGCCCGTGCAGCAGCTTGACCGCGACATCGCGGGAGTCGGTGAGGTCGCGTGCGGCCCACACCCGACCGAGTCCACCGCGACCGCGCTGTTCGACAAGCTCGTACCGATCCGCCAGGATCCGACCCACCGCTGTCACGACATCTCCCTCGTCCCCGTCACCGTCCGGGGAGATCCTGCCGCACGGGCGGCCGATCGGTGGCCTTCGGGTCGGGCTCGACGACCGGCCGGCGGGCACCGCCCCGGGAGACCGCGACGCCGGCCAGGCACAGCGCGCCGCCGACGAACGTGAGCGGGCCGGGCACCTCGCTCAGGAACACCCAGGCGAGCAGCACCACGATGGCCGGCACCGCGTAGGTGGTGCTGCCCATCTTGCCCGCGGTGGTGCGGGCCAGCGCGTACGCCCAGGTGGTGAAGCCCAGCGCGGTGGGAAAGACGCCCAGGTAGATCACGTCGAGCGTGGCCGACAGCGGCGCGTCGGCGCTCTGCTCGACCAGTTGCCCGGCGAACGGCAGGCAGCACAGCATCCCGATGAAGCAGCCGTACGCGGTGACCTGGAGCGCGGAGGCGTGCCGCAGCGCGGGCTTTTGCGCGACCACGCCGGCCGCGTAGGACAGCGCGGCGAGCACGCACAGACCCACGCCCAGCAGTGGGGCCCCGCCGCCGTCGGACATCGAGACGCCCACCACGACCGCGCCCGCGAACGAGACGCCGATGCCGGCCAGCAGGCGCGGTGCGAAGCCCTCCTTGAGCAACCAGCCGCCGAGCAGCGCGATCGCGATCGGGCCGATGTTGACCACCATCGCCGCGGTGCCCGCGTCCACCTTGCGTTCGCCCCAGTTCAGCACCGCCATGTACACGCCGAACCACAGTACGCCGGAGAGCACGATGCCGGGCCACGCGGCGCGCGGCGGGAAACCCTCGCGGCGGACCAGCACGATCGCACCGAGCACCAGCGAACCGGCGAGCATCCGCCCCAGGGCCAGCGCTCCGGGCGCGAAGTGCGCGCCCGCGCTGCGGATGGACACGAACGCGGACGCCCAGAAGACGACCGTGACGGCGGCCGCCGCGACGGCGCGCCGATCGACGCCGGTCGCCGGGCGAAGACGTGTATCCGACATCGCGTGGACCCCTCTGTGCCGGCGGCCCGGGTCGGCCGCTTTTGAAGCGTTCACCGGTGGCGGACGCGCTCTCGAACACGACGGTAGGTGGCGGTCGTTTCGGCGCCCACCGAATCGTGCGCCGTCTCGGATCCGGGCCGGGCCGCGGCGACCCGGCTTCGTGATGCAGCATGGTGGTTTCGCGCCGCGTCCCCGCGCCGGCACAAGGAGAGTCGCACCGTGAGTCGGAACCCCGCGAGCCACCTGCGCGGCCTCGTCGGATATCCGCGACGCAGCCCCGCGACGTTCGCCGTGCTGATCCTGCTCGCGATCACCGGGGTCGTGGTCGGCCGACTCATGTCCGAGACCGCCGCCGATCGACTCCTGGACGAGATCAGCACGAACCTCGACAACCTGCACCACCACCCGGTGCGCGCGATGGCGGGCAGCCTGATGGTCGCGGACGTGCACGGCACCCTGTTCGGCAATGTGCTGACCATCGGGTTCGGGCTCGGGGTGTGCATGGCGTTCCTGGAGCACCGGGTCGGCACGCTGCGGGCGGTCGGCGTCACGGTGCTCGGACACGTGGGTGCGACGCTCGTCACAGCGGTGGTGCTGATCGTGGCGATCGACGACGGCACCTATCCACCGGACACCCGGTACACGCTCGACTACGGGGTGAGTTACGCCTCGATGGCGGCCATAGCGGCGGTCACGCCACTGCTGCCCGGGTGGCTGCGGCCCTGGTGGGCGCTCGCGTGCCTGCTGTACCCGTTCTCGTCCGCGCAGTGGTTCGGCGATCTTCCGGACTTCACCACGATCGGGCACGTCTCGGCGGCGCTGATCGGCCTCGGGTCCGGATTCCTGTTCTCGGGGCGGCTGCGGCCGGCGTCGCGGCAGGTGCCTGCCGGCGCCGCGCTCCCGCCGGCCGCGGACGTGCTCCCGGAGGTCGCCGGGAACGGGACGGCGCAGCCGGGCGGGGCGCGTTCGGGTCAGGCCTGAACCGGCGGCACCCGCCACTCGATCTGCACGCGCTCCTCCAGCGGCAGTTCCTCCGGGCCGAGCGCCACGTGGTCGATGACGTAGCGGAAGAGCAGCACCACGGCGTCGGACTCCATGTCCGGCAGCGTCTCGCGGGTGGCCCCGAGCACGTCCAGGAGCAGCACCGGGTCGGATTCCAACTCCTCGATCTCCTCGGCCAGTTCGGCGTCGAGGTCGTCACCCGCGGCGAGCGCCGCGATGGACCGGGCGACGAAGGCCGGCTCGGTTTCGAGGCGGACCAGCACCTGCTCGGTGACGAACGCGTCGAGCAGATCGGCGTCGATGTCGATGCCGCCGCCCGCGCACCCGCACCCGTCGCCGCAACCGCTGGTCGCGCTGACGTCCTCCAGCGTGAGGGGGGTGCCGATGGCGGAGAGGGAGATCGGCTGGGCCGAGTCGTCGGACGCGGGGAAGTCGGAGGAGGACACGCGAACCCTTCGGGAGGCTGGGAGGTCGGCCGGGGGACCGGCGGAGCGTCCATGGTCGCACCCGGTGTCCGAGCGCGCGGCCGGCACGGGATCGAGGAGATCCCGCCGGCCGGGTCGTCCGGCGTGCTAACGTTAATTGCTGCTGTGGTTCCCATGGAATTTTCTGTGCGCCTGCTGGTTGTAGCCAACAGGTGCACTTTTGTTTTTCCGGTGTCCAACTCCGGGCGGGGTAATCAGCAACGATTCGGGTCTCGCAGGGTGCGAGATCCCGGTACTGCCCCGAAGGGGAAGATACGTGGCTACTGGCACCGTGAAGTGGTTCAACGGCGAAAAGGGCTTCGGCTTCATCGAGCAGGACGGTGGCGGCCCCGACGTCTTCGCCCACTACTCGAACATCAACGCTCAGGGCTTCCGTGAGCTGCAGGAGGGCCAGAAGGTCTCCTTCGACGTCACGCAGGGCCAGAAGGGCCCGCAGGCGGAGAACATCAACATCGTCTGACCTGTCTCATGGGCGTGGCCTCGGCCGCGCAGCGAGGGCCCGCGCCGCAAGGTGCGGGCCCTTCCCGTGGCCGGCGGCCCCTTCGGGGCGGCGGTCCTTCCGACCGGGAAGGCCACGGTGCACCACCCCAGGCGGATGCCACATGTCCGCCGATCAGGACCCTGCCCGACGCGACCTCGTCGCGCGGCCTCGCACGGTCCGGCACATCGGCCGCCGCTCTTCGGCAGGCGCCCGACCGTTGCGCACTATCTCGACGCGAGTGACCCGAGTCACCACGTCGGTTCTTTTTTCAGCTAGTCCGGCTCGTTCTTGCGACTCCTTGTGCGGCGTCATGCCGCGGAGACGTCCTCGATACGCGCCGCATCGAGGAAGGTTCTCCATGAATCGCACCCCCCGCTCCAACGACCGATACAGCCGCACCGGCGGCAGCGCCGGCGGCCGCAGCGGCGGCTACGGCGGCGGCTCCGGTGGCGGCCGAGGCCGCGGCGGCGCCCCGTCGGGCAACCGTCGCAAGCCGATGACCGCGGGTCCGGTGGCCGAGTTCGCGCTGCCGGTCAGCACCACGCCGTCGCTGCCCGCTGTGGGCTCGTTCGCCGAGTTGGACATGCCCAAGCCGCTGCTGTCCGCGCTCACCCGTCAGGGTGTCACCGAGCCGTTCCCGATCCAGGCGGCCACGCTGCCCAACGCGCTGGTCGGCCGGGACGTGCTCGGTCGCGGTCGGACCGGCTCGGGCAAGACGCTCGCGTTCGGTCTCGCGCTGCTCGCCCGGATCGCCGGTCGGCGGGCCGAGAGCAAGCAGCCGCTCGCGCTGGTCCTGGTGCCCACCCGCGAACTCGCGCAGCAGGTCACCGACGCGCTGATGCCGTACGCCAACTCGGTCCAGCTGCGGATGACCACGGTCGTCGGCGGCATGTCGATCGGCCGCCAGGCCAGCTCGCTGCGCAACGGCGCCGAGGTCGTGGTGGCCACCCCGGGCCGACTCAAGGACCTGATCGACCGCGGCGACGCGCGGCTGGACGCGGTCGGCATCACGGTGCTCGACGAGGCCGACCAGATGGCCGACATGGGCTTCATGCCGCAGGTCACCGCGCTGCTCGACCAGGTGCAGCCGGACGGCCAGCGGATGTTGTTCTCGGCCACGCTCGACCGCAACGTCGACCGCCTGGTCAAGCGCTTCCTGTCCGACCCGGTCGTGCACTCGGTCGACCCCTCGCAGGGCGCGGTCACCACGATGGAGCACCACGTGCTGCACGTGACCGAGGCCGACAAGCACACCGCCGCGACGCACATCGCGGCGCGTGAGGGCCGGGTGATCATGTTCATGGACACCAAGCACGCGGTGGACCGGCTCACCCGCCAGATGTTGCAGAGCGGCGTCCGCGCCGCGGCGCTGCACGGCGGCAAGTCGCAGCCGCAGCGCACCCGCACCCTGGAGCAGTTCAAGAGCGGGCACGTCACCGCGCTGATCGCGACCAACGTCGCGGCGCGCGGGATCCACGTGGACGGTCTGGACCTGGTCGTCAACATCGACCCGCCGACCGACCACAAGGACTACCTGCACCGCGGCGGTCGTACCGCGCGCGCCGGCGAGTCGGGCAGCGTCGTGACGCTGGTCACGCCGAACCAGCGCCGGGAGATGGCCCGTCTGATGATGATCGCCGGCATCGAGGCGTCGACCATCCAGGTCCGCTCGGGTGACGAGGAGCTCACCCGGGTCACCGGCGCGCAGGTGCCCTCGGGCGTCCCGGTCGTGATCTCCTCGCCGATCTCCGAGACCCCGCGTCGCGGCGGCTCGGCCGGCGGCCGCGGTCGCGGTCGTCGTCCCGGCCAGGGTGGCGGCAGCGGTACCGGACGTCGTCCGTCCGCTGCGGCCGGTGCCTCCTCGACCCGTACCGGTGGTTCCACCGCCGGCGGCGGCACCCCGCGCCGGCGCACCGCAGCCGCGTAGCCGCCGTCCGCCGGTCGACCGGCGGACGTATCGCGAGCGATCGCCAACTCCGAAGCCGCGTCCGGGATTTCTTTCCCGGGCGCGGCTTCGCGTCGTGTGGCGCGCTCGGTTGCGTCGAAGCGGTGTCGACACCGTCACATCGCGCGCGGGCATGGGGAATTGATCCGCATTGTTACTGTTGAACGATTCCCGGTCGTTCAAGTTCGTGAGGTCAGCACGTGCGAAAGCCCCTGATATCCGGCTCCCGCAAGGGGCTTCGTGTGGTTGCGCTGCCGTTGGTCGCGGCTGCCGTACTGCTCGCGGGCTGCGGCTCGGGAGGGGCCGACAAGGCGGCGAAATCGGACGCGGCGCAGGAGAATTCGGGCTCGGGCAAGAATGAGGCGAAGGACACACCGGCGCGGGTGAGCGTGGATCCGGCGGACGGCGCCCAGGGGATCGTGCCGGGCAAGCCGGTTACGGTGACCGCGGACTCCGGGACGCTGGCCTCGGTGCGTGTCGTGGACGCGCAGAACCGGGCGATCGAGGGCTCGGTGGCGCCGGACGGCCGTACCTGGACCTCGACCACGCGGACCGTGCCGGGCGCGGCCTACACGGTGACCGCCACGACGCGCGACAAGAAGGGCGTGGAAAACACCTCCGTGGCCGGCAGGTTCGGCACGCTCAAGGCCGACGTCGTGAACAAGGTCACACTGCGACCGGCCAACGGCGGCACGTTCGGCGTCGGCCAGCCGGTGTCGGTGATGTTCGATTACCCGATCCAGGACAAGGCCGAGGTCGAGCGCAACCTCAAGGTCACCACCGCCCCGAACGTCGAGGGCTCGTGGGGCTGGACCAAGGACCAGTCCGGCAAGGACCGGGTCGACTGGCGGCCGCGCGAGTTCTGGCCGAGCGGCACGAAGATCACCCTGAACGCGAACCTGGCGGGCGTGGCCGGTGCCCCGGGCGCGTACTTCACCCGCGACTACGAGAGCACCTTCACGGTCGGCACGAACCGGGTCGTCGAGGTGGACGTGCCCAAGCACCGGCTGACCGTGATCGAGGACGGCGTACCGGTCAAGACGATCAAGATGTCGGCCGGTTCGAGCGAGTTCCCCACCCGCGGCGGCACGCACGTGATCCTGAACAAGAACGCCAAGGAAACGCTCGACTCGACCACGGTCGGCCTCGGCGACAGCTACAAACTCCCGGACGTCCCGTGGGTGGTGCACTTCACCTCCTCCGGCACCTTCTTCCACTCGGCAGCGTGGAACACCGCCAACATCGGCGTCGCCAACACCAGCCACGGCTGCGTCGGGATGACCGTCGCCGACGCCGAGTGGTTCTACAACCGGGTCCAGGTCGGCGACCCGGTCGTGGTCAAGGGTTCGTCCAACACCGAGGCCACCGCGCCCGGCAACGGCTTCGGCAACTGGCAGTCGAGCTACGACCAGTGGAAGGCCAAGAGCGCTCTGGCGAGCTGAGCCTCGCCCGCCGGACCGGCTCCCGACGCCGGATCACCCTGAACCGATCACCCCGCACCGGCGTCTCGTTCGGTGGAGCAGCGGCCGACCGGGCCGGATCGTCCCGACGGTCGCCGCGGCGATGCGTCATCACCGGGGATCTCGGGCGATCGTATTGTTCGAGGCGGGAGTTCGGGCGGGTGTCCCGGCTCCTACGGGGGTGTGGTGTGCGGGTGACAGTGTTGGAGGAACCCGTCGAGGTGGGCGGCTATCGCCTGCTGCGGCAACTCGGCTCCGGCGGGATGGGGCGGGTCTACCTCGGCCGCTCCGTGCGCGGGAGCTTTGTCGCGGTCAAGGTGATTCGATCCGAATTGGCCGACGACGCGGAGTTCCGGGTGCGGTTTCGCCGTGAGGTGGAGGCGGGTCGGCGGGTGACCGGGCCGTGGACCGCGGCGGTGCTCGACGCCGATCCGGATGCGGCCCGACCGTGGCTGGTCACCCGGTTCGTCGCCGGACCGTCGCTGCACGAGGCGGTCCGTACGCACGGGCCGTTGTCCGAAGAGGCGGTACGGGCCCTGGGTGCCGGGCTCGCCGCAGCGCTGGCGACCGTGCACGAGGCCGGACTGGTGCACCGCGACCTCAAACCCTCCAACGTGTTGCTCACCCTGGACGGCCCGCGACTGATCGACTTCGGCATCGCCCGAGCCGCCGATGCCACCGCGCTGACCACCACCGGGGTATCCGTCGGGTCGCCCGCGTTCATGTCGCCGGAGCAGGCCGACGGCCGGGAGGTCGGCCCGGCCGGCGACGTGTTCTCGCTGGGTTCGGTGCTCGTGCACGCGGCGACCGGGGTCGGACCGTTCGGCGAGGGCAACGACCAGGCGCACATGTACCGGGTGATCGGCCATGAGCCGAACCTGTCCCGGGTGCCCTACTCGATGCGTCTGGTGATCGAGGCGTGCCTGCAAAAGGACCCGGACCTGCGTCCGACCCCGGAGCAGATCGTCGCGGCGCTCGCCCCCGAGGCGAATCCGCGCGTGTTGTTCGGGCCCGGCTGGCTGCCCGGCGGCGTGGTGGAGACGATGGCCCGGCGGGCGGTGGACCTGCTGGAGATCGAGACCGAACCGGTACCGGCCGACGACCTCGCGCCGACCCGGATCGCGGGCGCGGAGCCCACGCGCGTGGCGCAGGCGCAGGAGACCCGGCTCGACCCCGAGTCGGCGGATGCCGCGGTGGCGCGGCAGACCGGGAGGCGACGCGGATTGTGGTGGAAGTACCCGCTTGTCCTCCTGCTCGGCGCGGGTATGACGGCCGGCGCGCTGTACGCGACCGTGGGGTTGGGGAAGAAGGACAAGCCGGCGGCGAAGAACCTGTCGTCGACTCCGGCGCAACTGCCGGTCGAGTTCGCGCACAAGTGGGAGGGTTTGTTCCCGATGCCCCCGGATCTCGGGGTGCCCCTCAAGGTCGCGGTCACGCTGAGCAGGGGCCAGGTCGGGGACCTGGTGGGCCGGGTCACCTATATGAACGCATATGGCGCGGTGATGTGTGAGACGCCGATGAGCCTGAAGGAGTACGCCAGGGGACGGATCGTGCTGGGCGGCGGTATTCGACCGGACAGCTCCGGCTTCTGCGCCCGCAACGACGCGCTCCTGTCGATCGCGGCCGACGGCACCCTCGAATTCGCCTCGACCGACACCCTGAACCGCACCTTCGCCACGACGCTGCGCGGGGTGTGACGCGGCACCGGTGCGATCGGGAGGACCGCCCGCCGCCGCGTCACCGACCTCCGTGGGTAATGCGCCTAGACCAGGGTGCCACCGGTGTTCCGGATCATCCGCTGGAGCACCTTCAGCGTGGTGACGTAGTCGGCGTCGTCGATGCCCTCGTGGATGCGGGCCCGGATCGCCGGGGCGTGCTCCTTGAGATCGACACGAGCCTGTTCGCCCGACTCGGCGATCCACAGACGTCCCCTGGTGTCCTCGGTGAGCCAACCGCGCTCCAGCAGGACGTTCGCCTCCGCCCTCAGGTCGTCTTCCGGCCTGAGGTAAGAGCTCATGGCCTGCCGGAGTTCGGGGATGGTCATGCCGTGGCCGTCGGGGGAGATGTCGTTCTTCGACAGGTTGCGCAGCAGCCAGTACTGGGGCTGGGTGAAGCCGAGTTCGGCCTGTCGGGCTCGGGTGAAGGAGATGAGGGCCTCGTAGGCCACCCCGGTCCAGTACGCGGCCGGCTGGGCGGCGAGTTCGGCGTCGGAGGTGTGCTGGATCGTCATCTGTGATGCCCCCTGGGAATGATCGCTGGTGGAAACACCGTAGGAATTCAAGTGAGCTTGAGGTCAACATCGATCTCGACGCTGCCCTGTCGACGGTTTCGGACACCCGTCGAGTGCCGGGTCGAGCGTGGCTTGCCGAATGGATTCTGCAACCGCCGTGGAGGAGAGGTATCTTCTACGGGTCTGTAGATCAATGGCTCGAAGCGTGCGTGCGTGTGCGCGAGACAGGGGACTCCGATGGCTCTGTGGGACAAGTTCAAGCAGTCGGCCCAGACGATGCAGGGGCAGCTGGAGGCGAAGAAGAACGAGTTGAAGAGCGGTGGTTTCCGGGACGCGAGCATGGCGATCTGCGCGCTGGTGGCCGCGGCCGACGGCTCCATCGATCCGGCCGAGCGGCAGCGGGTCACCGCGCTGATCACCACGAACGACGTGCTGCGCAACTTCGCCGCGAGTGACCTGGAGCAGCGCTTCGAGGCGTACCTGGCCAAGCTCACCGCCGACTTCGAGTTGGGCAAGGTGTCCGTGCTCCAGGACATCGCCAAGGTCAAGAAGAAGCCGACCGAGGCGCGAGCGGTGATCCAGATCGGCATCGTCATCGGCGGCGCCGACGGCCAGTTCGACAAGACCGAGCAGGCCGTCGTGCGGGACGCGTGCTTCGCGCTCGACCTCGCGCCGGTCGAGTTCGGCCTGTGATCGAGGTCGGGTTCGGCGGCGAGGCGTAACCACGCGGCCGGGCCGGCCAACCCTTTCGAGGGACCGATTCCGCCCGACGGCCGATGTTCGTCGGGCGGGATCCGGGGGTTCGTCGGACGTTGGAGACATGACCGACGCCCGCATCCGCTCCGGGCCGCGGCGGGCTCGTTGGTGGGGGCCGCTTGCGGTTGCCGCCGTCTTGGTGCTGCTTGCCGGCGGGTGGCCGCTGATCGGGTCGTGGATCGCCGGCGACAAGCGGATCACGGCGGGCACCGTGTTCCGGGTCGGGCCGGACGAGCACCATCGCGCGTGGTTTCGGGTCGGCTCCGGTTGGACGTTGGACCGGGCGGCGACCACGCCCTCCCGGGTGTTCGTGATGCGGCACGGCGACGTGGACCTGTCGATCGCGTACATCTCGCTGCCCCGGCCCGAGGACGCGGACGCGCTGTGGAGCGGGCTGCGCGAAACGGTCCGGGTCGGCGACCGGCACGCCCGACTCGGGCCGCCGGGCCCGCTGATGGCCGACGCCGGGGCACAGGGCATGGTCGGCCCGCTGACCCGGGACGGTGACACCGGGCAGGCGGTGATCTATCCCGGCCCCGAGGACGCTTTCGCGATCCGGCTGATCGCGCTCGCGCCGCCGGACACCACCGACCCGGAATGGTTGCCGGTACGGGACGTGATGCGGTCGCTGACGTTCACCGAGGAGGCCGCGTGAGCGCTTTTGGGGTCCGGCCGGCCGGCGAGCGCTTCGCGACGGTCGCTGTGACGGTGGCACTGCTCGCGTGCCTGTTCGGCCTCGGTGTGATCGGTTACGCCTACCACGACCTGGTCCGGGTGTTTCCGGCGGCGGCCGCGCTCGCGGGCTTCCTGCTCCTGCTCACCCTCGCCGTCGGCTACCTGCTGCCCCGCTGGTTCCGACCGGTCGTCGCGCCTGCGCACGCGACCTCGCTGATGTGCGTCGGCTGGGGAGCGACCGCCGCGACCGGCTGCGCGATCCTGGCCAACAGCGGTCTCGGCGGGATCTGGGCGAAGACCCGGGGCGTCGACTTCGCCGACACATGGGGTGCCTCCTCGACCGCGCCGTTCAACGAGGAGACGCTCAAGCTGTGCGGCGTGCTCATGCTCGCGCTGATCGTCTCGCGCGCGATCCGCGCGCCGATCGACGGCTGGGTGTACGGGGCCCTGGTCGGCCTGGGCTTCCAGGTGATGGAGAACCTGCTGTACGCGCTGAACACCATCCTGCTGGACGGCGCGACCGATCCCGGTACGTCCGTCGACGCGTCGTTCGTGGCGCGGGTGGGGATCACCGGGTGGGGTTCGCACTGGGCGATGAGCGCGGTGGCCGGCACCGGTATCGGCTACCTGGTCGCCCGCGACGGTCGGCCGCTCGGCCGGCGGGTGGCGGTCGCGCTCGGCTGCTGGGTGACGGCGATGGGCATGCACTGGCTCTTCAACGCGCCCTTCCTGCCCGGATGGCGCGGCACGGTGCTGAAGGTCGCCGCGAACCTGGTGATCGCGCTGCTGGTCTACCGAACCGCACGCCGGCACTACCTGGCCCGGTTTCGCGAGGTGGCCGCCGAGGAGGCGGCAACCGGCGCGATCCGGCCGGAGGAAGCCGAGTTGCTGCCGCATCGTCACGGTCGCCGACAGGCCCGCAGCGGTCCCCGTCCGCGACCGGCGCGGGTGCTGATCGGGGAGATCGAGAATGCCCAACTCGCCCTCGTGGCCACCCGAATCCCCCGCGCGGACCCGCAGTCCCGGACGCTGGCCGAGGGCCTACGGGAGGAGATCGCCACACTACGGTCCCATCTGCGCGGAAGCCGGGCCACACCCCCGGGGTGGCCGGCGGGAGGACCGGGGGCGCTAGGGCGGTGAATGGTGCCTGCGCTTCGTGTGGCCCTGCCGGCTGTACCGAGCCTCGTGTGCTCGTCCGCTCCGTGGCCGCAGGCCCGTGTACAGCAACTTTTGCAAGTTCGCGGTCGTGGAGTTCTACTTGAGGGAACGAGAGGGGTCCGATACGGATAGACGCGGAGGAGCGGTCGAGGTCGGGCCGCGCACCGCGCAATCAGGATCCACGAGAAGTGGATGGGCCCCTCTCGACCGCCTCATCGTGGTTGTGTGGCAAGGCGGTTCGGTAACCCGGTTCAACAACTCGGTTACCTGGAGCAGGCGACACGGAAGCCCGTCGGACATCGGTCCGACGGGCTTCCGGGCGTGTGCGGCCTCATCCGGGGCGCAAGTGGTCAGCCCTGGGCGGCGATCTTGCGCTTGACCTCGTCCATGTCCAGCCCCTGTGCCTGCTTGATCAGGTCGACGAGCGCGGCCTCCGGGAGGGCGCCCGGCTGCGAGAACACCACGACGCCGTCCCGGACCAGCATCACGGTCGGGATGGACTGGATCGAGAACGCCTGCGCGAGGTCGGTTTCCGCCTCGGTATCCACCTTGGCGAACACCACGTCGGGGGTCGCCTCCGAGACCTTTTCGAAGGTCGGTGCGAACGACCGGCAGGGTCCGCACCACGATGCCCAGAAGTCGAGCACGGTCAGCCCGTCGCCGGATACGACCTCTTCGAAGTTCTCCTTGGTCAGTGCGACCGTGGCCATGCGTCCTCCCAAACGTTCGTGCCCCGTGATGCCTGTCTGTACGTGCCTGTCAACAGGCACGGGGGCGCGGGCATTCCTGGGCTCCTTCCCCGGCTCGCCCGAGCGACTCCGGGATCGCAGCACGAGTCGGCGCCGGGTGGTCCGGGACCGCCGGCGATTCGGCTGCGTACGCCCCGTGATCCCAACCGTCACACCGGCACCATAGGCTTGTTCGGACCGGTGCCGAACGCCGGTTACCGTGCAGCCGAGGAGTCCCGCCATGCGCTACACCCGCCGCAGCGTCGTCAGTCTCGCCCCGGCCGAACCCGGCTGGGACGTCGAGGTGACCAAGGCCGGCGAACAGGCCGTTCTGTGTCCCGTCATCGGCTGGGCCATCGTCGTGCTCGACACCAGCGCCGAGGGGCTGACCGAGACCGCGATCGAGCCGGCATTCGTCTACGACGGTGCCGTGTACACACCGGCCGAACTGGCGCACGCGATCGGTGAACTGGATTACCAGATCATCGAACCCGAAGAGTGACCGGGCCGTGATCGGGCGTTGTCCGGTCGTGGTCGGAGATTTCGCATCGGCTCCCGTCGCGCGGTCGGCGGGAGCCGTCGGCATGTCTCGGGTCGCCCGGCACCCGGGTCCGGCTCACCGGGCGGGCTCGGGGGCGTCCTCGGTCTCGCCTTCGGCGAACCGGGAGAGGGCGATGGCGCCGGCCACGGCCAGGATGAAACCGGTCAGCGCGAGCGGGCCGTACGGGCCGGGGCGGCTGTGGTCGCCGAGGAAGACCAGGCCGACGCCGGCGGGCAGTACGGTCTCGCCGACCACCAGCGCGGCGGCCACCGAGGTGACCACGCCGCCCTGGAGCGCGACCGTGTACAGCAGGAAGGTCAGTACGGCGCCGAAGAGCAGTGCGTAGGTCGCGGGGTCGCGGATCAGCGCGGACGGGGACAGGTCGGTGAGCACGCGCGTGGCCAATGCGATCAGGCCGAACCCGAGTCCGGAGAGCAGGCCGAGCAGGCGTGAGCGCCATGGTTCACTCGTGCGCGCGCAGCGCCACCCGGCCAGGCCGAGCAGCGCCACGCAGCCCAGGAGCGACCAGCGGAACGCGGCGTGGGTGTGCGCGGGCCCCTCCTGCCCCGCGGAGACGCCGAGCAGGGCCAGGCCCGCGCAGACGGCGGCGATCGCGCCCCATTCGCGACTGTGCAACCGGGCGCCCAGGACCGGGACGGCCAACACCGCGGTGACCGCGAGGTTGGCCGACTGGGCGGCCTCGACGGCGAAGATCGGCAGCTCGCGCAGCGCGACGAACTGGCAGACGTACCCGGCCAGATCGAGTCCGGTGCCGAGCACGAAGGGCCATTGGCCCAGAGCCCGGACCAAGACCCTGGGGTCGAGCCCGCTCGAGCTCGCGGTGCGCCGCGCGCCCAGGGCTTGGAATACCGTCGCGACGCCGTAACAGAGCGCGGCGGCCAGTGCCGCGAGCACGGAGAACAACACGGTTCGACGGTATGCGCCGCCGACGCCGCGGCGGCGCAGGACGGGCGGGGCGAAGGAGTGACTCGGCGCGATGCCCGTGCCGCGGAGCGAACTGCCGGTCCGGGCCGCCCGGTTGGCCGAATCGGCGGATCAGCGCAGTTCGGCCGCCACCGCGTCGTTCAGCACCGGCCACACCTCGGCGGCCCACGGTCCGAACTCGCGGTCGGTCAGGCACACACAGGCCGCGTCCAGCTCCGGGTCCACCCACAAGAACGTGCCGCACGCGCCGAAGTGGCCATACGTCGCGGGCGAGTTGGTGGTCCCGGTCCAGTGCGGCGACTTGGTGCCGCGGATCTCGAAGCCCAGCCCCCAGTCATTGGGCCGCCGGGTGCCGTAGCCCGGCAGTACGCCGTCCAGACCGGGGAAGACCACGCTGGTGGCCTCGCGCACGGTCTCCGGTGCGAGCAGGCGCGGCGCGAGCAGTTCGGCCGCGAATCGGCTCAGGTCGCGCACGGTGGATACGCCGCCGGCCGCGGGGGAGTCGCCGATCGTGGTCTCGGTCATGCCCAGCGGCGCGAAGACCGCCTGGCGCACGTACTCGCCGAACGGGATGTCGCACGCCTTCTCGATGGTGGCTCCGAGCAGGTTGAAGCCGGTGTTCGAGTAGATGCGCTTGCGACCGGGCCCGGCGAGTACCCGGTCCTCGTCGAAGGCCAGACCCGAGGTGTGCGCCTGGAGGTGGCGGATCGTGGATCCGGGCGGTCCCGCCGCGTCCCCGGGCTCGATCGCGCCTTCCTCGATCGCGGCGAGCGCCGCGTACGCGGTGAGCAACTTGGTCACCGAGGCGAGTCGGAACGGCTCGTCCACCGGGCCGTGCTCGCCCTTGACCACCCCGTCCCGGGTGATCACGGCGGCAGCGGCCTTCCCGACGGGCCAGGTGTCGATCATGCGCAGGCTGTTCACGGGAGTCGAGCCTACGGTGAGGGTTCGCGGGTGCCCAACCGAGGGAGCAGAACGTGCATCAGCGCGGCCGGTTCGTGCGCACACGCGACGAAATCGTCGACCTCGCCGCCGCCCGGGTCGACCACGTCCTCCCAGTCCGGTTCGAGCTCGACCGACGCGAGGTCGAGCCGGGCGAGCCGGCGGGCAGCAGGGGTTCGTCGGTGGGGCCGGCGGCGGGCAGGTCACGGACGAGGCGTTTGCGCGTCGCGGTGCGGGCGGCGCCGTGCGGGTGGTGTCGGCGGATGTACTGGACGTGCTGGTGCTCCGGGGCGATCACCAGGTCGGCGTCGGTCACGGGGGTGTCGGTCTGGGGTGGTTGTGCTGCCGGCGGGGCCGGTGGGTTCCGTCAGGTGGTCCCGGTCGAGCCGGTTTCAGGCGGTCCCGGAGACGGGTGGCGGGGGGCGTCCTGTTGCCCCCAGTCCCGGCCGGTCAACTTGCAGCCGGCGCTGCCGTCGCAGAACGGCGCGTTGCCGGTCGCGCCGCAGCGGCACAGCGCCACCCGGGTCTCGTGCAGGTGTGCGCCGTCGGGCATGGTGATCTGGATGTGGCCGTGCAGCACCAGTGGGCCGCCGGCGACGACGTGCACCCGGGTGGGGTGGATCGGCGTCTCCGGCGCCCCGCCGGTGAGGGTGTAGTGCAGCGCGCCGCTGGGGCAGCGCCGGATCACCTCCGCGACCTGTTCGGCCGGGGCCCGTGCCGGGTCGATCCAGGGCCGCCGATCGGTGTCGAAGGCCTTGGGCAGTCCGTGTACGCACTCCAGCGAGTGCAGGCACCGTTTGGTGTCGAAGGTGACGACGATGTCCTCGGCCGGGTACGCCTTGCCTCGGTCGGGACCTCGGGCGGTGCTCATGTGAATCAACTCGGATCGGATCGGATCGGGGTCGAGGACCGCTCGTCGGGTCAGTCCTTGACCGTGCTCGGCGGGGCATCGTAGACGAGGTCGAAGTAGTCGGGGTGCTTGCCGATCCACGCCTTGACGAACGGGCACAACGGCAGAACCTTGCGCTCGCCGGCGCGCACCAGATCGAGCGCTTCGCGGACGAGTGCGCTGCCGACGCCCTTGCCCTCGAACCTCGGGTCCACCTCGGTGTGGGTGAACACGATCAGGGTGTCGGTGGTCATGTACTCGGCGAAGCCGGCCAAGTCGCCGTCGACCCGGGCCTCGAAGCGGTTCTGTGCGGGAACGTCCTCGACCGCGATGTCCATGTGATCCCCTCGAATCGGTGTGAGGTCGGCCATTGCCGACCCGACACTCTCTCGTATCCATTCGAACGCAAATGGGGGTGGGTCGCGACCCAGGCGATCGCTGCCGACGGCTCGACCCGAATGATCGTTCACCCCCCGTCCCGCCGTTGACCTTGCGAGCGACCTGGGAGAGCATGCGCAGATCTGACGCATCGTCATATTCGCCGAGGAGGCACCACCCATGCTCGATCCCGAACCCCTCGCCGGTCAGGTCGCGGTCGTCACCGGCGGCGGCGCGGGCATCGGCGGCGGGGTCTCCCGGCTGCTGGCCCGCGCGGGGGCGCTGGTGCTCTTGAACGACATCGACCCGGACTGGGCCGAGCAGGCCCGGCTGGACATCGAGGCGGCCGGCGGCCGGGTGGAGGTGGTGCTCGGCGACATCCGCGAGTCGGCCACCGTGGCCCGGTTGCGCGACGCCGCGCTGGCGGCGGGCGGTGCGGACGTACTCGTGAACAACGTCGGCGACTATCGGCCCTCGACCACCTTCCTGCGCAGCACGGAGGAGGAGTGGCAGGCGCTGCACGCGATCAACTTCGAGCATGTGTTGCGCGTCACGCACGCGGTGTTGCCGCAGATGATCGAGCGCGGCTCCGGCAGCATCGTGAACGTATCCACGGTGGAGGCGCTGCGTGGCATCCCGGGCTGCCCGGTCTACTCCGCCTACAACGCGGCGATCATCGCGTTCACGAAGAGTCTCGCGGTGGACGTGGCGCGCAAGGGCGTCCGGGTCAATGCGATCGCGCCGGACATGGCGAACACGCCGCAGACGACATACGAGGCGAAATTGCGTGATCGTGACCCCGCGCTGATCGGTTCCTGGGTGCCGATGGCGAGATTCGGCGAACCCGAGGACTACGCGAAGGTTGTGCTCTTCCTGGCGAGTGCCGCATCGTCGTATGTGACGGGCCAGCTGATCCCGGTGGACGGCGGTACGACCGCCGCGAGCGGTTGGTACGGCAAGGCGGACGGTCGCGGTTGGACCAACCTGCCGGATGGTGCGTGAGCGGCATTTCGTAGGGTGTCCGCTTGTTGTTCGGGTCGGGAACCGGGCAGGTGTCCCAAACGTCGGGACAGCAGTAGGGGAACGATGGTGTGGCCGGCCGAGCCGGTCGCGCCGATCGGATCGGGACAGCGTGAACGACACGAGCACAACCACGAGTACGACCGGCCAAAGCGTCACCGGGGGGACGACGGACATGGCACGTACGACGGTGAGGGCCTACCTCAATTTGGCCATCCTGGTCGCCGGGCTCGAACTCCTCGCCATCGGCATCTGGTTCGTCCTCGAAGGCATCCGGGTCGACCAGTCCGACGGCATGATGGTGGTCTACGTCTGCGCGGCGGCGGTACTCGGTTCGGCGATCTGGCTGGGTGGATATCGGCCCCGGGCCGACGAGTTGGCGGAATACTGCGACGACGGCGCGCTGCGGGACGCGAAGGCGCGGCTCGACCGGATGGACCCGGCTCGGCTGGCCGAGCACGTGGCGGACCTGTGCGAGCGGGACGGGCTGGCCGAGGTGGAGACGGTGCGGGTCGTCGAGGACGCCTACGCGGTGGACATCCACGCTCGGCGCGGCGACGGGACGCCGGCGGTGGTGCGGTGTCGCAGTGCGGAGGGGTCGGGGCCGGTGGCGGGGGGCGTGGTCGAGGACTTCGTGAGCGCGCTCACCGTTGACACGGATGCGGACGCGGGTCGGTCGGGGGCGTTGTTGCTCGCGACGACGGCTGGGTGCTTTTCGGCCAAGGCGGCGGCGCTTGCGGCTTCCGCCGGGGTGGTGCTGTTGGATCGGTCGGCGCTGGCGCACTGGGAGTGCGACAAGGAGGTGCCGGCGCCTTTGGCCGCGTAGCCGCGGTTGGCCTCATGCGCCGGCCGGGCTGGGTGGCCTTGGATGTCGGCTGGGCTGGGGCTCTGGTTGGTGGGGTCAGCTGCAGCAGCCGCCGCCGCAGCAGCCTCCGCCGCCACCGCCGGTAGGGCGAGGGGCGGTGGCGGCGCCGGTTACCGCGACTGTGGAGAGCAGCTTCGTGGTGTCGGTGTGGCCCTGGGGGCAGGCGGCCGGGTCGTTGGCCGCGGACATCGGGCGGTTGAGTTCGAAGGTGAGTCCGCAGGCGCGGCAGCGGTAGTCGTAGCGAGGCATGGTGCCCAGGTTAGTCGGCCGTCAGGCCTTCGGGCCGGTGCTCTGGACGACCTCGAAGGACCACAGGGCCGAATCGGTGGACGCCGGCTTCGGCCGCTCGGCGCCGTTGCCCTGCGCGTGGGCGGCCTGCATGTTCCCGGCCATCCACGCCTGGAAGTCGGCCTCGCTGCGCCAGCGGGTGTACACGAGGTACTTGTCGGTCCCCTCTACCGGGCGCAGCAGTTCGAACCACTCGAAGCCGTCCTGCGAGTCCACCATCCCGGCGCGCGACGCGAATCGCTGTTCCAGGGTCTCTCGCATCTCGGCGGGCACGGTCAGCGCGTTGATCTTCACCACAGACATGGGATCAGTGTGCCCGACGCCCGCCGCACTGCGGTCACCAACACGGGCCCCGGTCCAAGGGACAGCCTGGTCGTTGCATCGACCAGGGCCGTCCTCCGAGGCGTGCGATCGTGAAGCGGCCGTCCCATCCGGCGTGATCCTCTTGGGCCGGCGGAACGACCGGCATCGTGACGTTCGCGAAACTACGACAACCGCGAACGTCGACGCGTTGCCGCAGGCTCCACTGTTCTACCCGTCGGGCTGTGCTTGGCTGAGCCGTCGGGCACGGGGCGCGGCCGGTCGTCCGGGACGACCGGCGGGACGGCCCCCGAGCGCGGGGTGGGCAGCGCTCGGGGGCCGTCGTAGGGGGTGGCGGGTATTACGGGCGCAGCGGGCCCTCGCAGGAGTAAGTGGATGTGGCGGCGCGGCCATTAGTCCAGGGTACGGGCGGGGCGAAGTGGCAGTTCGTGTCGGCGAGGTTGTTCAGGGCCGCGCCGGCGCGGGTGAGGATGAAGTAGTCGACCGTGGCGGCCATGTCGTTGTGCATCCGGCCGGGGTCGGTCGAGCCGATGTTCGCGGTGATCGAGCCCTTGCAGGTGAAGCGCGGCTGCGCGTCGTTGGTCGCGGTGCACGACATCGGGTTGTTGGCGGTGGACTGCAGGAAGACCTGGCGGACGTAGTCCGGCCCGGTCGCGGAGAGTTGCGCGGTCGGGGTGTACGTCGCGACCGGCACGATCAGGTTGTCCACTCCGGCGATCTGCCGGTCGAGGTAGGTGTCGAACTCGGCCTGGAAACTCGGACCGCTCACCCGGTCCAGGAAGGCGTCGTAGCCGGCCACGTCGTTGTTGCGCAAATGGGTGTACATCTCGGCGAGCAGGTCCGGGTGGTCCCGGCCCAGCATCGAGAAGAACGACCCGGCGTAGGCGTAGTAGCGGAAGAAGTAGCCGTCGTCGTCGTACTTGAAGTGCAGCGTCTCACGCACCGACGGGCGGCTGCCGTACTTCTGCACGTCCGAGATCACCTTGGTGACCAGCGACTTGCGCAGCTTCACGCCCTGATCGCGGGTCGCGCCCGCCATGTACTCGGCCATCCCCTCGTCGAAGGCCGTCGTCCGGTTCTCCGCGTACCAGGGGCCCTGGCCGAACGAACCGGGCACCGCGTAGCGGCCGTTGAGGTAGTGGGTGTACTCGTGGCGGAACAACTCCTCCAACTGGAGGAGGGAATCACGCGGCACGACGCGCTGGTAGGTGTAGAAGGTCGCGCCCTCCTCGATGTACAACCCGCCGTTGTTGGTCGCGTAGCCGTACAGGAACGGCTGGTAGGTGTGGTAGTCGGCCATGCTCGCGTAGAGCCGGACGGTCAGCTTGTGGTTCGGGTCGCCCGTGAGCGGCTGGTCGGTGCCCACCGTGCGGAAGAACTGTTCCTTGACCTGCTTGGACGCGTAGTACAGCTGCTCGACGGTGGCCCGGTCGAGCGACGTGTGCACCTCGATGTCGCCCTGGTCGAAGGTGTACGTGTTCGGGAAGACCGTCGCCTCCACGTCGGCCCGACACACCCCCGCCGCGTGACATCGGCCGTAGGTCTCCAGCCAGTGCGCGACCTCGCTCCACGGCACCGAGAAGCGGCCGTACCAGCCTTCGGTGTCGGTGAGCATGGTGCCGAGTCCGGACACCGTCTCGCTGTTCAGGCTGGGAATCTGCCCCAGGCGGCCGTACTCGTAGACGCCGTTGCGCAGCAGGCCGGCGGTGCTCGGCGTGTTCAGGTGTCGGTAGCCGACGAACGCCGCGAGCCCGGCCCGGTAGGCCGGATCGGCCTGCACGGCGGTGATGAAGCCCACGTCGCCGTTGTAGATGCCGTGGTAAGCGAGGGTTTGCGCGGAGAGCACCGCGTCCCGCTGGGCCGAGTTCTGCCACGCTGCGGTGCTGCCGTCCATGTCACGCAAAAGCCGTGTCACCAACGGTAGTTGATGCTGCCGCACGCCGTCGACGTCGGCACTGATCACCACTTCGCGCAGCAGCGCGCCCGAGGTGGGGGTGAGGTCGAACGCGTGCGGCCCGGCCCGGAAGGCGTCGGCCGCCGTGTTGATCGCCGCCACGATCGCCGGTCCGCGCAGGTCGATCGCCGGGTTGTCCCAGTCGAGGTAGAGCGCGGCGTGCGTGAAGTACCAGAGTTCGTACAGGTGTGACGCGTTGGTGCCGTCGTAGCCGGGGGCCAGCGCGGTGATCCTGGCCAGTACCGCCTGAAGGTGAGCCGGCGTCAGCACCCGGCCCAACTCGGGGGTGTAGGTCCACAGGAAGCCGCGCAGGCAGTCGGGCCCCACGTCGGCGCGGGTGAGGAAGTCGGCCAGGGCCTGCGGGGTCAGCGCGGAGAACTCGGCGAGGGTGCAGCCGGGCACCGGGGAGGGTGCCATGGCGCGCAGGTGCGCGGGCGGGCCGAGCGGGAGGTCCGCCGGGGACGGACCCCGGCCGGGGGCCTTCGCGTTGCTTCCGTCGACCGGACCCGGACCTCGGTCCGGGCCGAGCGACAGCGGCGAGCCGATCCGGTCGACCTCGTCGCCCGGATCGGCCGCCGTCGCCGTGTTCGCTTGCCCGGCCCGCGAGTTCGCACTCGGGGCGGGGCCGGCCGAGGCCGACGGGGCCACTGCGATCGGCAGCACTCCGACGGCCAGCGCCAAGAGGGGAACGCTTGTGGCAAACCACTTCTTTCGGCGTACGTGAGCACTCATGTACGGCCCTTCGGGCACGGGTGGACCACGGTCGGCGGCCCACGTTGAGAACACGACGCCGAGTACCATTGCACATGTCACACGTGACATCCAGATGGATTCGCGCCGAACTCACGGCCAACTCCGGCGCCGGACACGGGCATTGCCGGCAGGCTTCGGCGAAGCCGTGAACATGGAGGCGGCGGTCCTACGGTGATCAGGCACCCGGTTCGCCACGCAGCCGCCAACGGGCATTTCCCGCCGGCGAACCCGTGACCGCCGACTCCCGAGCGACTAGCGTCGGCCGCAGGCGCCCCGAGCCGCGGTACGGCCCGGTGGGTACCGCTGATGGTCCGTCATGCCCAGTACACGGCAAGGGAAGCGGAGGCTCGCGTGGTCTACAGTCAGCCCGGCCAATCGGACAGCATCGTCAATTTCGAACCTCGGTACGACAACTACATCGGGGGCAAGTGGGTGCCGCCCGTGCAGGGCCGGTATTTCGAGGACATCACCCCCGTGACCGGGCAGCCGTTCTGCGAGGTGGCCCGCTCCACCGCCGAGGACGTCGAACTCGCGCTGGACGCCGCGCACGCCGCGGCCGATGGGTGGGGGCGGACCAGCGTCACCGAGCGGTCGCTGATCCTGCTGCGGATCGCCGATCGCATCGAGCAGAACCTCGAACGCCTCGCGGTCACCGAGACGTGGGAGAACGGCAAGCCGGTCCGCGAGACACTGGCCGCCGATCTGCCGCTGGCGGTCGACCACTTCCGCTACTTCGCCGGGGTGATCCGGGCCCAGGAAGGCTCCATCTCGCAGCTCGACGAGGACACCGTCGCATACCACTTCCACGAGCCGCTCGGCGTGGTCGCGCAGATCATCCCGTGGAACTTTCCACTGCTGATGGCCACTTGGAAGCTCGCGCCGGCGCTCGCGGCCGGGAACTGCGTCGTGCTCAAGCCCGCCGAGCAGACCCCGGTGAGCATCCTGGTACTGATCGAACTGATCGCCGACCTGCTGCCGCCCGGCGTGGTCAACGTGGTCAACGGCTTCGGCTTCGAGGCCGGCAAGCCGCTCGCGAGCAGCAACCGGGTGGCCAAGGTCGCCTTCACCGGCGAGACCACCACCGGGCGGCTGATCCTCCAGTACGCGTCGGCGAACATCATCCCGGTGACCGTCGAACTCGGCGGCAAGAGCCCGAACATCTTCTTCGCCGACGTGGCCGACGAGGACGACGACTTCTTCGACAAGGCGGTCGAGGGCTTCGTGATGTTCGCCCTCAACCAGGGCGAGGTCTGTACGTGTCCGTCCCGGGCGCTGATCCACGAGTCGATCTACGACCGGTTCATCGAGCGCGCGTTGGAGCGCACCCGGGCGATCGTGCAGGGCAACCCGCTCGATCCGGCGACCATGGTCGGCGCGCAGGCGTCCAACGACCAGTTGGAAAAGATCCTCTCCTATCTGGACATCGGCCGGCAGGAGGGCGCCGAGGTGCTGACCGGCGGCGCGCGCAAGGTGGTCGAGGGCTTCGAGGACGGCTACTACGTCGAGCCGACCATCTTCAAGGGCACCAACGACATGCGGATCTTCCAGGAGGAGATCTTCGGCCCGGTGGTCTCGGTAACCACCTTCCGCGACGACGCCGAGGCGCTGCGGATCGCCAACGACACGTTGTACGGCCTGGGCGCGGGCGTGTGGACCCGGGACGCGACGCGGGCGTACCGGTTCGGTCGGGAGATCAAGGCCGGCCGGGTGTGGACCAACTGCTACCACGCCTATCCCGCGCACGCGGCGTTCGGCGGCTACAAGGCGTCCGGCATGGGCCGGGAGAACCACCGGATGATGCTCGGCCACTACCAGAACACCAAGAACATGCTGGTCAGTTACTCGGCGAAGAAGCTCGGATTCTTCTGATGGGCGAACCGGCGCAGACGCCGAGTGCGCCCGACGGTTCGGGTACCCCGGTCGAGGTCGAGAAGGTCGCGATCACCGCCGCCGCCGCCGGCCTCGTGGCCGAACTGGCCGCCGAACACGGGCCGTTGCTGTTCCACCAGTCGGGTGGTTGTTGCGACGGGTCGTCGCCGATGTGCTACCCGCGCGAAGAGTTCCTGGTCGGCGACGCGGACGTGCTGCTCGGCTGGGTCGCGGAGCAGCCGTTCTACATGTCCGCCGCGCAGTACGAGTACTGGCGGCACACCCACCTGACCGTGGACGTGGTGCCCGGGCGGGGCGGCGGGTTCTCGGTCGAGGCGCCCACCGGCAAGCGGTTCCTGATCCGCTCCCGGGTGTTCACCGACGACGAGGCGCGTCGACTGCAAACGCGCGAGGTATCGCCGGGTCGTCGGCACTGAGCGGATGAACTGGCCGAAGTAGGCGCGCTGGGTTCCGCCCGCCGTGGTCCGACAGGCGGGCACGTTGACCATCAGGTCACGCGGGAAGCTGACGGCAATC
>NZ_JBEXCV010000124.1:0-27023 GCF_040605455.1 Embleya sp. NPDC005575
TACTGCTCGTCGGGACCCTTGGCGAGGGAGTCCAGACCGCTGGCCGCGGCGCGGTCGGCGGCGGAGACCGCCAGCGACTGCGAGCCGGGCGGGGGGGACGGATCGGCGGAAGCCGACTGCGCGGTCGTGGAGACCGCCAAACCGGCGAGCACGGCCAGGACGGTCCCGGCCGTCACCGTTTTGCGATTCATCGAGGCTCCTTGAGTGGAAGGCAGACCTCGACCACGAATCCGGCTTCGCCATGCGGTGTCCGCAAGGAGAGCGAACCGCCGACGAGCGTGGCCGCCGGGTTCGTGCCCGATCGGCAAACGCTCACACGGTCGGCCGGTCCCGTTCAATGCGCGTTCGAGGGGTCGGCAAAATCTGTCAAACTCCGTGCTGTGCACGGAAGTTGCCTACGGCGGAGAGAATCCGGACAGGGAACCGGACGACGGGGCTGCCCGGCGCTCGGCGCGACGACCGGAGAGTCGCGCCGAACGCCGCGATCGGCTATCGCATCATCAACTCACCGGGAGTTCCAGGTAGGACGGATCCTCCTCGGAGGGGGAGATGGTGATCGTGCTGCCCGCGACGGGCGCCGACCCGTAGAAGGGGTCGAACGTGTCCAGCACCAGCATCACCCGGTGGCCGGCCGCGACGTTGTAGCCGGTGGCCTGAAGTGCGATGTCCAGGGTGACCGGTTGCCCGGCCGTACCCTCGACGTCTGTGAACGGCGCGTGCGTGATGATGTTGGCCCCGCCGTCGGTATTCACGTCGAAGAGGTGTGCGATCAGCGTGGGTGTCGGCCCGTCCGCCGTGTAGGTCAGTCGCAGTCGGGGGACGCCGCGCAGCTTCATTGCGACGGGCAGCTGTACGGTGCTCCAGACGCCCGCGTGCGCGCGGTCGATCTCCTCGGTCGGGTAGTCCTTGGGCAGGCCGGCCATCTCCGCGTAACCGGAGAAGATGATCTTGTTTGCGACGGTGGCCGGCGTGTCGGCGCCGGAACGGAAGACGACGTCCGTGTCGAGCCCCGGCTTGTCGGCGAGCATGCCGTCGCCGCCGTTCGAGGGGCCGGACAGGTACAGCCGTTCGGTGTGTCCGGTGACCGCACCCCACGTGGGCTGTTCCTCGACCGGGCCCTTCCACATGATCTGTGAGACCACCTCGCCCTCGGTGTCGATGCCGTTGGCGACGTCCTTGAGGTGGTGGTCGAACCACCGGTGCGCGTCCGCCCAGATCCGGTTCGGCAGCCCGATGATGCCCGGCGACTCCGGCCCCGAGTGGTCGCCGATGGACAACAGGAGGCGCTTCGGGCCGGTCAGCGCGTTGAACATCTTCAGCGTCTGGTTGGTGGGGAACAGCGTCTCGTGCCACGCGTTCGCGTACAGGATCGGCACGCCGCGGCCGTTGATCCTTCCGACGTGGTGGTACGGCGAACGCGGCAGCGCCCAGTCCAGCGACGGTTGCACTTCCGGGTTGGTCAGGACGTCCTCGAATGCCTGCCGGGTCCGTTCGCTGAGCCGGGCCTCGGCCGCCGCGCCCAACAGCGTGGAGACCGCGGCGAGATGCCGGGTGCCGTTCTCGTAGAACGCCTCGCCCAGGTCGCCCCACGTGCTCAATGCCACCACCGCGTCCACCCGAATGTCCTCGGCGGCGACCAGTTGGCTGATGCCGGAGCCGTAGGAATCGCCGAGGAAGCCGACGCCGCTGATCTCGCCCCGGGCCTGGGCCTCCACGAAGTTGATCGCTGCGGTGCCGTCCTCGATGTCCTCGGGCCCGGCCACCTCGACCTCGCCTTGGGAGGCACCGAACCCCCGTGCGGTGTAGGCCAGTACGTGGTAGCCCTTGAGTGCGAACAGGGTCGCCTGCACCGCGTAGACGACCCAGCCCAGGTTCACCCACGGCGACGGCATCACGATCAACGGCCGGGGTCGGTCGTCCCGGTGCAGCCAGAGCCCGCCGTCCAGCCCCACGCCCCCGGCGCCGGGTACGGTCACCTTGCTGAAGTCGGCCTGGGCCCGGGCTTCCCGGACCTCGGCCACCCGGGACGGTGCGAGTCGCCCGGTGTTTCCGGTCTCCAGTGCTTCGACGACCTGTGTCAAGGTCGCCTCGTCCAGTTCGGGGTAGAGGCTGGTCGGCTGCGGTTCCTGTGAACTCACGTCGGTCCCTCCCACTTCGTCGGATCGCGCGAACGATGCCGACACCGCCCCGGTGATAGCGGTAGGTGTCGACTGATGAACACAGTGTCATTACGCGACTCGTCGTGTTGGGAAAATGGGAGGAAAGTCGCAAGTGGGAAACAGCCATTCCGGTGCCCCGGCCCCTCGGCCGCTCGGTTCGGCAGTGCCGCCGGTCCCAGCAGGTGGGTGAGCGCGATGTCGACGAGTGCGGCGGTGGAGTCGATCACGGGCAGGACGGTGCCCGCCTCGCCCGGCACCTCGCGGCGGATGCCCAACGGGCCCATCCCGCCCAGGACGCCCAGTCGGGCGGGCGGCCCCGCGCCGCTCATCCGAGGGCGCGGCGGACAGCCGCGTGCGGCAGCGCGTACGCCCGGTGCCCGGCCGGGGCGTGGACCGTCTCGGCGGCCAACAGGGCGTCCAGGACCGCCTCCTCGACGGCGTCCATGGTCGCCGCGAACACCGTGTCGAGCAGCGTCGAGGGCAGCGGCTCCACCGCACCCGGCGGTGCGGTGGAAAGGGCCACCCCGTAGTCGCCGCTGCCGTGTGCGAACGCCGCGCCGACCCGAGCAAGGGCGAACACGCCGCGGCCGGCGATCCGGGTCAACTCGCGGGTGGAGCAGGGCAGATCGGTGGCGACCACAACCACGCACGACCCCTGCTCGCCCACCGGCCCGGCGGTCGGCAGACCCAGCGAGACGGGCCGCATCAGTTGGCCGCCCAAGCGCAGGTCGCCGGACATGTTGGCCTGGACCAGGACGCCCACGGTCGCCTCGCCGGTGTCCGTCGGCACCCGGCGCGACGCGGTGCCGATGCCCGCCTTGTAGCCCAGTGCGCAGGCACCGGTGCCCCCGCCCACGTTGCCTTGCGGCACCGGTCCGGTGGAGGCGGTGTCGAGCGCGGCGTGTACGTGCGCCGCCGTCAGCGGTCGTGGTCGGGCCCGGGACAACCACGTGTCGTTGATCTCGCCGACCACCGGGTTGACCGAGGTCGGCGGCGGGTCGGCGCGCTCCGGCAGCCAGGTCAGCAGGGCGTCCGCGGCACTGAAGGTGGACAGCGTGGAGGTCAGCAGCAACGGGGTCTCCAGTTCGCCGAGTTCGACCAGTCGGGTGGCTCCGACGAACTTTCCGTAGCCGTTGCCGACGAACAGCCCCGCGCGCAGCGGGCCGTGCGTATGCAGCGCGTCGGGCACGATCGCGGTCACCCCCGAGTACAGCCCCGCCTCGGGGTCGCACAGCGTGGTGTGGCCCACGCGTACGTCCGGTACGTCGGTGATCGCGTTCCATGCCCCGGGATTCCATCGGCCCAGTGCGTGGCCGAAGTCGCGGATCCGCGGGCGGGGCCCCGGTCGGTCGGTCGCGAGCGCGGTCATGGTCGGGCTCCAGGGTTCGGTTCCGCCGGCATTCGCATGGCGTCACTCTCCGCCGCGTCCGCACCGGGTCGCACCGTCGCCGCCGACGAAAGATCGGGCCCGACTCCGTGGCCGCAGCCAAGCCCGTCCGCCCCGCGCGCGGGAGTCACGGGATCCGTGCGTGCGGCAGAGCCGGGCACGGCGGCCCCGCGTGTGGGAGCCGCGACCGTGGCCGACCCCGAGTCCCGCCCTGCCTCGTGTGTGGCGCCCCGGAGTCCGCGCGCTCTATAGGCTGACCACCCACTGGCGCCGGAGAGCGGCACCGACACGGTTGAGGGTGCACGGATGAGCGCGCGTTTCGAGGAACTCGACTGGCGGCCGACGCCGATGGGCGAGATCAGTCTGCGCCGCAGGCGGGACCCGGCCACGGGCGAGGACGTGTACGAGGTCAAGCTCGGCGACGAGTTCCTGATGTCCAGCCTGTTCACCGCGGGCGAGATCGCGCTCACCCGACTCGGCCTGGCCGCGCTGCCCGGTGCACGACTCGACGTCGTGGTGGGCGGGCTCGGGCTCGGATACACCGCCAGGGCGGCGCTGGACGACCCGCGCGTGCACAGCCTGATCGTGGTCGACGCGCTCGGCGAGGTGATCGACTGGCATCGGCGCGGCCTGGTGCCGCTGGGCGCCGGGCTGGCGGGCGACCCTCGCTGTCGGCTGGTCCAAGGCGACTTCTTCGCGCTTGCGGCCGATCCACAGGGGTGGGACCCGCAGGCGCCGGGTCGGCGATTCCACGCCATCCTGCTGGACGTCGACCACTCGCCGAGGCACGTGTTGCACCCCGGCCACGCCGCGCTCTACCGGCCCGCCGGCTTGCGCGCACTGGCCGATCGGCTGCACCCGGACGGCGTCTTCGCACTGTGGTCGAACGACCCGCCGGACGCGGAGTTCGGCGCGGCGCTCGCCGAGGTGTTCGCGGACACGGCCGCGCACGTGGTCGACTTCGACAACCCACTCCAGGGCGGTACGGCGACCAACACCGTGTACGTGGCCCGCAAACCGGGAGACCCCGCGCCCTGACCCGGCGGGACGGCAGGCCGGGTCGGGACGCGGGGGCCGGGCGTGTTCCCGAACCCCCTCCGGAACACGCGCTGATGCCGTACCCGGCGACAGGGCACGGGTCGCCGGGTACGGCACCGGGTCAGGCGCGCAGGTGGTCTATCGCGGCGCGCGCGGCCAGGCCGATCGCGGCGTCGGCGCGCGGGAGGCGGAAGCCCATCGACTCCGAGCGCAGGAACACCCCGACGGCGTAGCGCTTGCCGTCCGGGTATTCCACGACGCCGGCCTCGTTGCGCACGCCCCACAGGGTGCCGGTCTTGCCGGAGACCCGGATCTCGTCCCCGAACGTGGAGGAGAGCCGGTGCGGCCAGATCTGCCGGCCCATGATCTCGCGCACCTCGGCGCACGCCTCGGCGGGACCGGCCTCGTCGCGCCAGATGGCGGCGAGCAGCTTGGTGATCTCGCGCGGGGTGGTCGAGGCGGTGTGCTCGGGATCGCGGACCGCCAGCGTGCGGAGCCGGTCGGGAGTGACCTGTGCGAGCTGCGCATCGGCGTCGTCGGCGTTCCGGTCGATGTTCAGATCGCCCATCACGCTCGCGAACAGTTCCTTGCACCCGGTGACCGAGGTGCCGTGGCAGCCCAACTCGTCCAGCGTCGCCCGCACGTTCTCGCGGCCGACCAGACCGAGCACCAGGTCGGTGGCCGCGTTGTCACTCATCGTCATCATCATGTAGGCGAGGTCGCGCGCGCTCATCTCGACGTCGTGCATGCAGCCGTCCGTGCCGATGCCGTCGCCTGCCTTGTCGGCATCGGCGACCACGTGCCGCCCGGCCCGGTCCAGCCGGCCCGCGGCGGCCTGGCGGGCGTACTCCAGGGCGATCGGAATCTTGAAGACCGAGGCCAGCACGACCGGGGCGTCGGCGCGGTAGTCGACCTCGTCGTCGCCATCGAGGTCGCGTACGTGCAGGTAGCCGTCCACCTCGGCCGCGTCGAAGATGTCCCGGATGGTCTTGGCCAGCTCGATCGGCTCTTGGTCGGTGCTCATGTGCGCTCCGTGAATCGTCGGGTGGGTCCGTGGGGCCCGGTGCTGATGCTCAGCGCTTGCCCGTGTTCGGCAGGTGGTTGGCGGCGGCGTGGGCGGCCACCGAGTACCAGATGTTGATCAGGTCCATCAGCGTGTTGGGATCCGCCGCCGTGCACCGCACCGTCAACAGGTCCAGGCGTTCCGCACCGGGCACCGAGCCTGCGAACTCGGCGGCCAGGGGGAGTTGGAAACCCACCTCCAGGACCAGTTCCTCGGGCATCGGCAATGCGTGCAGCGAGGTCGCGTTCTTGACCGCCAGCGCGGCCTTCTCCCGGATCAGGTCCCGGGCCAGGGACGGGTGCATGGTGTCGGCCGCGGCCCACCCCTCGGCGGACTTGACCTGCGCGGTGACCACACCGGGGAACGCCTCCTCGGCCACCGAGCACACGTGGTTGTCGCCGGTGACCAGCCCGATCGGCACCCTGTGCTGCGCCGCGAGCAGCGCGATGACCTCGGCCTCGGTGACGTGCCGGCCGTTCAGTTCGACCGAGGTGAAGTTGCCGGAGAAGGTGTGCGAGAGCACGCCCGGCTTGCCGGCCGCCGCGTGGTAGCCGACGAACAGGGCCACCGCGTGCTGCGGGCCCAGGCCGTGGGCCATGCACTGGGCCTTGGGCGAGCCGAGGATCATCCGGGCCCGGGGATCGAGGTCCTCAGCGATCAGGTTGTCCATCGTGCCGTGGCTGTCGTTGATCAGTACGCGCTCCGCGCCCGCCGCGAAGGCGCCCTCGATCGCGGCGTTCGCCTCGCCGGTCATCAGGTGCTGGGCCCGGGGGTAGCCGGTGCCGCCGCGCCAGATCTGGTCCAGCGTGGCGATGCCCGCCACACCTTCCATGTCGATCGAGATGTACACGTCCATCGGTCACTCCCGCTTCCTCGCGTTGCCGGTGGTCGGCCCGAATCGCGCGAGTCCTGAAGGAACCGGGGCGGTCGGTGAGCGGACCGTCAGCGGCCTCTGCCGAGGATCGCGGGAAGCGGTACTGCTCGGCGTCGGTGATTCGGACAGGTTCGGCGGCGGTTCTTCGTCCACGACGACGATTCGAGGTTTTCGGGGGCTGCCTACCGTGATCGTCCTCTGCGGCACTCGCCGCCGCCTTCCGAGGAGGTATCCCACGATGGGACGATCCGATGTGTTCGGGTCTGCTGCCCGGACACTGCCGACGCCCGAGTATCTAGCGACCCGACTCGGCGAGTTGGCCAAGCGTGGCAACGTCCCCGGCGCGAGCGTCGCGGTACGGATGGGCGACGAGACGGTCGTGGCCGCCACGGGCGTGCTCGACGTGGAGATCGGATACCCGGTGACCCCGGACTCGATCTTCCAGATCGGGTCGATCACCAAGGTCTGGACGGCGACGCTGATCATGCAGCTCGTCGACGAGGGCGTGCTCGACCTGGACGCCCCCGTGCGAACCTACCTCCCGGAATTCAGGCTCGTCGACGAGGCCGCCGCACAGGTGGTGACGCCCCGTCAGCTGCTGTGCCACACCGCGGGTTTCGAGGGCGACCTGTTCGAGGATCACGGTTTCGGGGACGACGCGGTGGCCAAGCTGGTCGCGGACCTGGCGGAGAAGGCCGGCCAACTGTTCGCACCCGGCGAGATGTTCTCGTACTGCAACAGCGGGTTCGTCACGCTCGGCCGGATCATCGAGGTGCTCACCGGCCAGACGTGGGAGGCGACGCTGCGTGAGCGGATAGCGGTGCCTCTGGGCCTGGGCCGGTTGGCCACCAGCGCGAACGAGGCGATCCTGCACCGGGTGGCGATCGGACACGTGTCCGGGCCGGACGGGACCCCGATCAGGGTTCCGGTATGGGAGATGCCGCGTTCCAACGCGCCGGCCAGCTCGACCCTGACCACCACGGCGACCGACCTGGTCGCGTTCGCCGCCGCGCATGTTTCCCGGGGACTGCTCGCGGACGGTACGCGCCTGCTGTCGGAGGCGTCCGCGCTCGCGATGCGCGAGCCGCAGGTCCAGGTGCCCGACATCGGGGCGGTCGGCGGCGCGTGGGGGTTGGGCTGGAATCTGTTCGACTGGGTCGGCGGCCCGGTCGTCGGTCACGACGGCGGCACCATAGGCCAGAGCGCGATCCTGCGGGTGGCCCCCGAGAGCGACGTCTCGATCGCGATCCTCACCAACGGCGGCGACTTGGCCGTGATGTACGACCTGGTCCGCGAGGTGTTCGCGATGAGCGCCGACGTGGTGGTACCGGAGGCCCAGCTGCCGCCCGCGGAACCTCCCGCGGTGGACTCGCGCTTCTTCGTAGGCCGCTATGCCTCGAACGTGGTGGTGTTCGACGTGGCCGAGACCGAGGAGGGGCTGGAACTCACCATGCGCACCCTCGGCTCCGTGGCCGAGATGGTCGGTGGCGCGCAGGTCAAGACCACCAAGGTGGTGGTCCGCGACGCTCGCACACTGATCGAGGTCCAGGCGCAGGGTGGGCAGCACACGCAGTACGCCTTCCTCGGCGACGGCGACCGGGCCGGCTTTCTGCACATGACCCGCGCGGTTCCGCGCGTGGCGGCCGGCGAGTCGGCTGCCGCGCACGGCAGCGAGCAGGGCGGCGTCGACTGTTCCGCCGGAGGCGCGCGATGAGACGCGCCCCACGCGGGGCCGTGGCGGTCGTTGCGTTGGGCCTGCTTGCCGCCGGGTGCGGAGGCACCGGGACCGATGGTGGCGCCGGTGACGGCGACTCCGTCACGATCGCGATCGAAGGCGACCCCGGCAACATGAATCCGCTGACCGCCCTGACCTCGTCCGCGGTCACGATGAACCGCTACTCCTACGACTCGCTGATCAACATCGCGAACGACGGGCGGATCGTCTCGGGGGTCGCCGAGAAGTGGACCTCCGACGCGACCTCGGCGACCTTCACGATCCGACGCGACGTGATGTGCGACAGCGGCCGAGCACTGACCGCCTCGGACATCGCGGCCGAGTACGCGTACATCGCCGACCCGGCCAACAAGTCGCCGCTGTACGGCCTGATGGTGCCTCCCGGGACCGTTGCCACCGCCGACGACGCGGCCGGCACTCTGACGCTGAAGACCCCGGACCCGGCCCCGTTCCTGGTCCGCGGCACCTCGATGTTGCGAGTGGTGTGCCCCTCCGGCATGCGATCGCCCGACAACCTGAACCACGCGTCCGACGGCACCGGTCCCTACCGACTGAGCCAGGTGGTCCCGGGCGACCACTTCACCTTCACCAAGCGCGCCGGCTACGCGTGGGGGCCGGACGGCATCGGCAGCGCCGGCCTGCCCGACCGGGTGGTCTTCAAGGTCATCACCAACGAGTCCACCAAGGCGAATCTGTTGCTCGGCGGCCAGCTCGACATCGCGTCCGTCGTGGGCGGCGACCGCACCCGACTGACCGCTGCCGGCATCAAGTCCACCATCCAGCGCGACCCCTTGGGGATGCTGGTCTTCAACGAGGCCCCCAATCGGGTCACCGCCGATCCCCTGGTGCGCCGGGCGCTGATCGAGGCGCTCGACCTCAAGCAGATCGGTGCGGTGGCCACCGGCGGCAAGGGCCACCCCGCGACCCGAGTCGGCGTCACCATGGGGCCGCCCTGCACCGACGACGCGGTCACCGACCACCTTCCGCCGCACGACGTGGCTCGGGCCGCGGAGGCGCTGCGGACGGCGGGGTGGAAGAAGTCCGGCGGGCGCTGGAGCAAGGACGGCAAGCAGCTGTCGATCTCCATGCCCTACCCCGGCGTGTTCGGCAACCAGCTCATCGCCGCCGTCGAGCTGGCGGTGAAGCAGTGGAACTCGTTCGGCGTCAAGGTCAGCACTCAGCCGACCACCGCCGCGACGAACGGCACGATCCTGATGGGCGGTCAGTGGGAAGTCGCGTGGGCGCCGCTCTCGGTGACCACACCCGACCAGATCCTTCCGTTCTTCATGGGTCCCCCTCCGCCGGACGGGCTCAACTTCGGTTCGCTGGACAACCCCGAGTACAAACGTCTCGTGGCACTCGCCATGGCCAAGCCGGACATCTCGGGTTGTCCCGAGTGGACCGCGGCCGAATCCGAGTTGATCAAACGTCTCGATGTGGTGACTTTCATGGACTCGATGACTCCCTATTTCGCTCGGGGCTACAGCTTCGAACTCGACGGTGGCGGTCCCATTCCGACCACCCTGCGCAAGGTAGGTGGCCGATGAGCACCGCAGCCGGCACCGCAAGTTCGGCCGGCCGGGTGATCGACTTCCGGCTCGGCCCCTGGACCTCCTTCCTCGTGCGTCGCACCGGGCGCCTATTGGTTTCGCTGGCCGCACTGGTCACCGCCGCCTTCGCGATGATCCACTTCGTCCCCGGCGACCCGGTCCGCGGGGCCCTGGGACTCAACGCCACGCCCGAGGCGGTCGCGGCCCGCAAGGAACAACTGGGCCTGGACGACTCGCTGATCTCCCAGTACAAGCACTTCGTGAGCGGGCTCTTCCACGGCGATCTGGGCGAATCGATCACCGCCCGGGTCCCGGTGTCCCGGATGATCGGCGACCGACTGCCGGCGACCATAGAGATCGCGATCTACGCGTTCCTCCTGGTGATGCTGGTGGCCATCCCGCTGGGCATGGCCATGGCCGTGTGGACCCGCAACGGCCGGCGCCGGCGCGGCGAGCTCGCCTTCGCCTCCTCGACCGGGGCGATCGTGGCCATCCCGGAGTTCCTCCTCGCCGTCGGCCTCGCCTCGGTGTTCGGGGTCTCGCTCGGCTGGTTCCCGGTGGCGCTGCGCGAGGGGCCGGACTCCTACGTCCTGCCGGTGCTCGCCCTGGCCGTCACCCCGATTGCCGCGCTGTCGCGAATCGTTCGGGTCGAGGCGCTGCGCGTGTTCGAGACGGACTACATGCGCACCGCCCGGGCCAAGCGACTGCCGGGCCGACTGGTCTACCTGCGGCACGCGTTGCCCAACCTGCTGACCTCCTCGCTCACCCTCGGCGGCCTGCTGCTCAGCGGCCTGCTGGCAGGCACCGTCCTGATCGAGAACGTCTTCGCTTGGCCCGGCCTGGGCATGACCATCGTCCAGGCGATCCTGCAGAAGGACTATCCGCTCGTCCAAGGCATCGTGCTGGTCTACGGAGCCGCCGCCCTCACGATCAACTTCGTGGTCGACCTCGCCGTCGCCGCCGCCGATCCCCAGTCCACGATTCGCGGGAGCTGAAGATGGCCAACGCACCAAGACTTCGCCTCGCACTGCGCACCCCGCTGGGGATCACCGCCGCCGTCGCGAGCACGATCATCGCCCTGACGGCGATCTTCGGACCCATGCTGGTCGGCGACACCGCCGACCGGATCGACACCGACGCGATCGGCAAACACAGCGGCACCGAGCACCTGTTCGGTACCGACGCGCTCGGTCGCGACATCGCCGCCCGCGTGGTGGTGGCGACCCGGCTCACGCTGGAACTGACCCTGTTCGCCACGCTGATCGCGGTGGTCGGCGGTCTGGTCCTGGGTGTACTGCCGGCCGTGCTCGGCCGCCGTGCCGGTCGCCTGATCACCGCGACGGTCAACCTGCTCGTCGCCTTCCCAGGCCTGCTGTTCGTGCTCTTCCTCGCGGTCATCTTCGGCGTCGGCACCTTCTCCGCAGCCTTCGCCATCGGCCTGGGCGCGGCACCCAGCACCGCCCGGCTCGTGCAGAACCTGACCGCCTCGATCGCCGGCACCGACTACGTGGCGGCGGCACGGATCCTCGGCGTCGGCCGCTTCCGGATCATCGTTCGGCACATCCTGCCCAACATCGCCGAACCCGTCGCGCTGTTCGTCTCGACGGCCGCCGCCGGCATTTTGGTCGCCTTCTCCGGCCTGTCCTTCCTCGGTCTGGGCGTGCAACCGCCCGACTACGACTGGGGTCGCCTGCTCAACGAGCAACTCGACCGGGTCATGGTGGACCCGATGTCGGCGGTCGGTCCGGGTTCCGCGATCGTGCTCACCGGCATCACCTTCGGCCTGATCGGCGAGGTGGTCGCCAAGGCGAGCGCCGGTCGCACCGCGCCGCAGGCCGAGCTCAAGACGGCCGACGCAGTCGCCGAACAGCCCGCCGAAGCCGCCGAGTCCGCGCTGCTGAACATCGACCACCTGCGGGTCCGCTTCCCCGGCCACACCGCCGTGCACGACGTCTGCCTCACCGTCGCCGAAGGTGAAGCGGTCGGCATCGTCGGCGAGTCCGGCTCGGGCAAGAGCCTGACCGCGCTGGCCGCGGCCGGACTCGTCCCGCACCCGGGCCGAGTCAGCGCCGGTACCCTGCGCTTCGGTGACCGGGACCTGAACAAGCAGGCGCCCAAGGGAACTTCGATGGCCATGGTCTTCCAGGACCCGATGGCCTCGCTCAACCCCGCGCTCACGGTCGGCCGGCAACTCGCCGAGGTGGCCGAGGTGCACCACAACGCCGGGCGCGCGGCGGCCCTCACCCGGGCCGTCTCCCGCCTGGGCGCGGTGGGCATCATCAACCCCGAACTGCGGGTCCGCAAGCGTCCGCACGAGTTCTCCGGCGGCATGCGCCAACGCGTGATGATCGCGATGGGCCTGATGGGCGAGCCCCGCCTGATCATCGCCGACGAGCCCACCACGGCCCTGGACGTGACCGTGCAGGCTCAGGTGCTGGCCCTGCTCCGGGACGTGCGGACCGAATCCGGCGCCGCGCTGCTGCTCATCTCGCACGACATCGCCGTCGTCTCCCAGGTGTGCGACCGCGTCGTGGTGATGTACGCGGGTCGCATCGTCGAGGAACTCCCCGTCGGGGACCTCGCCGACGGCGTCGCCCACCCGTACTCGGCCGCGTTGATCGGCGCGGTGCCCAGCATGACCACCGACCGGGACGTGCCGCTGGCGACCATCCCCGGTCGGCCGCCCGAGCCCGGCGAGGCGAGCGTCGGTTGCCCGTTCGCGCCGCGCTGCGCCCGGGCCACCGACCGCTGCCGCACCGAGGAACCGGTCCTGGAACAGCTCGGCCACGGACGCCGCGTCGCGTGCTGGGACCCGATCACCACCGCCACCCACGAACTGGAGGAGGCACGATGAAAGCCGTGAGCACGGTGGATTCCTCCGCCGCCGAAGCCGCCCCGGGCCCCGCCGCGAGCGTCACGTCCGGTTCGCTCGAACTGCGCAACATCACCGTGCGCTACGGCCGCGGCCGCACCGCGTCGACCGCCGTCGACGACGTGTCCCTGGAGGTGCCCGCGGGCAGCGTGGTCGGCCTGGTCGGCGGCTCCGGATCGGGCAAGTCCACCCTGGGCCGGGCTGCGGTCGGACTGGTGCCCGTCTACGCGGGACAGGTCCTGGTGGACGGCGTCGACCAGGGCCGCAAGCCCGGGCGCAGGCCGATCCAGTTGGTCTTCCAGGACCCGTTCGCGTCGCTCAACCCGCGCCTGACCATCGGCGGTTCGGTCGCCGAGGCGGTGCCGCGCACCGACCGCGCGACGCGAGCGAGCGAGGTGGCCCGCTACCTCGACCTGGTCGGCATCGACCCCGGGGTGAGTGGACGGCTGCCGCACGCGCTCTCCGGCGGCCAGCGCCAACGCGTCGCGTTGGCCCGCGCGCTCGCCGCCCGGCCCGCGGTGCTGGTCGCCGACGAGGTCACCTCCGCACTGGACGTCTCGGTCCAGGGCGCGGTGCTCAACCTGATCCGCGACCTGCAACGCGAACTCGGCTTCGCGATGTTGTTCATCTCGCACAACCTGGCCGTCGTGCGCTATCTGGCGGACCGGATCGCGGTGATGGACCGAGGTGTCCTGGTCGAGTGCGGCCCGGCCGCGCAGGTCCTGGAGAACCCCGAACACGAGTACACCCGGGCCCTGCTGTCCGGCGTACCCACCATCGGTGAGCCGCTGCCCGAGCGGGCTGCGGTCGAGGCCGCGACCGACGCGGAGACGGAGGCAACGACCCGATGACGCCGACACCGGCGGGCGCGCGTACCGGCGGCGACCTGTACCGCGCCGACCGCGAACCCGAGCCCGACCCCGGTGCACTTCGCGACCGCGCGGCCGAGGCGGCCGACCGCGCGGCTCGCGTGGCCCACATCGAGATTCGCGAACTGCACACCCTGGGCGAGATGGCCGACGCGTGCGACCTGTTCCAACGCGTCTGGCAGCCCGCCCCGACCAACCCGATGATCAATCCCGAGCTGATGACCGTGGTGTCACACGCCGGCGGCTACGTCGTGGGTACCTACGAGGGCGACCGGTTGATCGGTGCGGGGGTGGGCCTGCTCTCCACCGAGGGCCTGCACTCGCACATCGCCGGCGTCGACGAACGCTCACGCGGGCGCGAAGTGGGCTACGCGCTCAAGGTGTACCAGCGCGCGTGGTGTCTGGAGCGCGGGATCACCCGGGTCACCTGGACGTTCGACCCCCTGGTCGGGCGCAACGCCTATTTCAACCTGGCCAAGCTCGGCGCGGTACCCGCCGAGTATCTGGCCGACTTCTACGGGCCGATGTCCGACGCCATCAACGGCGACGACCTCTCCGATCGGCTGCTGGCCCGGTGGGACCTGACCGCCGACCGGGTCGCGCTCGCCTGCGCCGGGGTGCCGCAACCCGTCGACACCGAGGATCTCGCGGGGGAGGTCGTGATCGGCTTGGACGCGGGTCCCGACGGACGGCCGATTCCGGGCCGCACCGACGGGGACGTAGTGCTGGTGGCGGTGCCGCGGGACATCGAGGCGCTGCGCCGGGCCGACCCGTCGGCGGCGCGGGGGTGGCGGCTGGCGGTGCGCGAGGTACTGGGCGGGCTGATGGCCCAGGGCCGGCGCGTGCGCGGCTTCGGCCGGGACGGGCGCTACGTGCTCGACCGCGGACCGCAGCGGCACCGGCCGTGAGAGACCACATCGCGCAAAGTGTGCCGATATTGCCTCCCCATATCCACCCCAAGATCGTTTAGACTCCCGCCCACGGGCCGGCCATCGGCGACAACGGCCGGCCCCGGGCTCGACAGGCTCAACGGGGGACCTGTGTCGACGGATTGGATTCCCCTGACATGAACCCACCGAGCAGCATGAACGCGCCGGGCAGCCGGCGAATACCCCTTCGGAGCAGCGCCCCCGCCCACATCCCGGTGGGCAGCCCATGACCCCGCGTCCGCGCGCCGTCCTCGGGCGCATCATCGACGACCTCGGTTCGACCCTGTTCGCGGTGGCGGCCGGCAAGCCGGATCCCGACCGCGAGGTCACCGGCGTGATCATCCACGACCCGCACGACGAACCCTCCCACCCGCCGGGCGCGGTGATCCTGGGCGTCGCCGTCTACGGATCCCCCGACATCGCCGCCCTGGTGCACCGCGCCGCCCAATTGGGCGCACCGGCCATCGTGGTACGCGGCCCGATCGTGGTGGACGCCGAGATCGAGGCGGCCGTCGCGAGCACCGGCGTGGTGATCCTGGCACTCACCCCCGGCGCCTCCTGGTCGCAGGTCTCCACCCTGCTGCGGGCTCTGCTCGCGGTGGACGAGGTGGGCACCGCGCAGAGCGGCGAAACCCTCGACGGTGCGCCCGCCGGCGATCTGTTCGCGCTGGTCAACGCGATCGCCGCGCTGTTGGACGGACCGGTCACGGTGGAGGACCGCAGCGGGCGCGTGCTGGCCTTTTCCAGCCGTCAGGACGAGGCGGACAAACCCCGGATCGCCACGATCCTGGACCGCCAGGTGCCTGCGGAGATTTTGCGCATCCTTGAGGAGCGCGGCGCCTTCCACGCTCTCTACCGCAACGAGGGACCGCTCTACCTGGCCGGTGTCTCCGACATGCCACGGGTGGCCATCGCGGTCCGGGCCGGGGACGAGATCCTCGGCTCGATCTGGGTCGTGGTGCGCGAGCCGCTGTCCGACGAGTTGTCACGCTCGCTGACCGAGGCGGCCAAGGTGGTCGCGCTGCACCTGCTGCGCCGCCGGGCCGGCGCGGACGTGGAGCGCAGACTGCGCACCGACCTGCTCGCCACCGTGCTCGAAGGCGGCCCGGCGGCGGTGGACGCGGCCGGCCGACTGGGCCTGGCCCACCAACCCGCGTGCGTGCTCGCACTCGCCGTGGTCGGCGACTCGGCACCGGCGGAGCGCAGCGCGGAGGAACACCGGATCGTCGACGCGCTGGCCCTGCATCTGGCGGCGGTCCATCCGCGCACCGCCACCGCACGATTGGGCGGCTTCACCTACGCGATCCTGCCCACCGAGTCGGACGCCAGGGCGGTGCGGCTCGCCGAGGAGTTCCTGGCCCGGATCGGTGGTCGCATCGAGGCGGTGGTGGGCGTGGGCCGGGTGGCCGCGCGCGAGGTGGACCTGCCCTCCTCCCGGGCGGACGCGGACCGTGCGCTGCGGGTGCTGCGCGCGGGCCGTTCGTCACTGCGGGTGGCCCGACTGTGCGACGTGTACGTGTCCTCGCTGCTGGTCGACGTCGCGGACCGGGTCGCCGCCACCGACGACGCGCCGGCGGGCCCGGTGACCCGGCTGCGCGCCTATGACGCCGAGCACGACACGCATCTCACCGAGACCCTCGCGGCGTGGCTGGACACCTTCGGCGACGTCACCGCGGCCGCGGCGGCCGTGCACGTGCACCCGAACACGTTCCGCTATCGGCTGCGCCGGCTGTCCGAGGTGGGCGCGATCGACCTCGCCGACGGGGACGCCCGCTTCGACGCGATGTTCCAACTCAGACTGCACGGGGTGCAGCCCACCCGCGCGCAGCCACGCTCGAACATGACAGCAGCCCGCCTGGCCGCATCGACGGCGCTGCGCGGGCCGGCCGTCTAGGGCCGGGGGACCGGGGGACTTGGGCTGGGCGTCCCGTAGGGCCGGGCGCCGTGAACCGGTAAGCGTTTCCGGTCGCGGCACCGGATTCCGGTCCGGGTGCGCCGGTGGCGAGTGGGCGGGCGCTTTCACCGGCCGGCCGTCGGCTGCTCTCACCGGGGTCGGCGGTTGCGCCCGATCAGCCAACCGAAGAGCGCCCCGACCACGAAGGTGCCGGCCAACACGAACCACAGCGGCGCCTGCACTTCGGGGATCCAGAAGCGGATCGCGGTGGTTCCGGTGTTGGCCAGGACGAACCAGACGCTCAGCACGATCACGATGACGATCACGATCTGCCGCATGGTGATCCGCGGACGGTGCTCCGCCGTGCCGCCCTTGGGTGAGGTCTTCGCCATGTTCGAACGGTAGGACCGGGTCGGCACGGGCGCGCTGTGGACGGGCCGAACGGGTGGGTGCGGGGGCGGTGCGGTCAGGCGTCGGGTTGCCCGGGCTGCTGTGCTTGCCGCGGCCGGTCGGGCTGCCTCGGCTGCTCGGATTCGAGCAGGAACAGCGCCGCGTCGCCGGTGAAGGACGCGTCGGAGTGCGCCTCGATGTCCACCACGAGGCGGTCCAGCGCGTCGGCGAAGTCGCCGTACAGGCGATCGGGCGCGCGTTCCGCCAGCGGGTAGTGGTCGCCGCCGGTGTCGGCCGCCTCGGCCGGGCCGTCGGTGTACAGCAGGACCCGCTCGCCGAGGCCGACCGCGACCGCCAGCTCCGACGGGCGCAGGCTGCCGGGGGCCAGCGCACCGATCGGCGGGGTGGCGAAGGCCGGTTCGAGGCCGAGCACGCGGCGACCCACCACCAGGAGCGGGGTTGGGTAGCCGCGATTGATCAGGGTGAGCGAGCCGATACCGACCGGATCGCCGACGTGTTCGACCAGGAGCAGCCGGACCAGGGTCCGATGGCCGCGGCGATGGTCCTCGCGCAGCGACAACGCGACCCGGTGCGCGATCTCGGACAGGGTCGGCGCGCTCGGCGCCGCCGCGGCGAAAGCGGTGAGCACATCCGCCATCCGATCGGGTGCGCACAGCGGATCGCCGGCCACGTCGCCGAAGATCGCCCGGGCGCCGAGCGGGGTGTCCCGGACCTGGCCGAACCAGGCGCGCGGGCTCGCGGGCGGCGAGCCGGGGATCCGGCGGGTGGCGATGCGCAGGCCCGGGGCCTCGGCGAGGGTGGTCACGTGCGGGTCCGGTTCGATGTCGACGGCCGGCGCAGCGCCGGAGGGGTCGGTCGATCCGGTGCCGGCATTCACGGGAACTCCTCGGCGGTGGGTCATGTCGAGCAGATTCACCCCCGGGCCCGTCCTGAAACGAGGCCGATGCTCGGGCGCCGGATCCCTCCGGACGGGCCGGTCGCCCTACCGGCGCGATGCCACGCTCGCCGGCCCGGTCCGCCCGCGCTCCCGCGCCTCCCGTCGAGGGGGTTGGCTCGGGTGGCCGACGGGCAGCGTTTCGGGAGGAGAAGAGAGAGGGGGCCGTGATGTCCGGGGCAGAGGATACGGAGTCGGCGGAGGTCGGCGAGCAGGCGATGACCCGGTTCGACGACATCTACGACCGGCCGGACCCACGGGCCTTCTTTCGGGCGCTCGGATCCTTCGAATACCAGACGCCGCATCACGCCCAGCGGATCTTCCGCCGCATGCTCGCCACCCGGACCGGCAATGGCGACGGCACCCTGGAACCGGTCACCGTGCTCGACATCTGCTGCTCGTACGGGATCAACGCGGCGCTGCTCAACCACCACGTGACGCTGGCCGATCTGTACGACCGGTACGGCTCCGCGCACATCGCCGCGCTGGACACCGCCGAGCTGATCGAGGCCGACCGCGCCTACTACGCGGCCCGCCGACGTTCGGACGCGGTGCGCGTGGTCGGTCTCGACGTGGCTGCGAACGCGGTGACGTACGCCCGGGCGGTCGGCCTCCTCGACGAAGGGTTCGCGGAGAACCTGGAGTCGGCGCCGCCCTCGTCGGCGCTGCTCGAAGCCGCGCGGCCGACCCGGCTGATCACCGTCACCGGCGGCGCCAGCTTTTTGTCCCCGCGAAGCTTCCGGCCGTTCCTGGCCGACGCCCGGGAGCCTGCGTGGGTGGCCGCGTTCGTCCTGCGCACGGGGTCCTATCAGGCCATCGCCGACGGCCTGAGCGCACACGGCCTGGTCACCGAGAAGGCCGCCACGCACACCTTCCCGCAGCGCCGCTTCACCAGCGAGCGGGAGCAGCGCTACGCCGTCGAGGCGGTGATCGCCGCGGCCGAGGACCCCCGGGGCAAGGAGAGCACCGGCTACTTCCACACCGCGCTGCACCTGTCCCGCCCGCCGCAGGACACCACGGCGTTCCCGATCACCGGCCTACTGCCGCCGGCACAGGACTGACCTTCGCCCGGCGGGCCGCGCCCCGGGTCGATCTCCCGCGCGGATCAGAAGAACCGGATGTGCCGGACGCCGACCCAGGCCCGGCGCGCCCGGCCGCGCAGCGGGCCGTCGGTGTTCGGGGTCGGGGTCAGCCCGGCCGAGTCCGCGATGCGATCGGCGACCCGGGCGACGTCGATGCGATCGGTGTGCACGTGCTCGGCGAACTCCGGGGCCGCCAGCCGCTCCAGGCACAGGTCGAGCCTGGACACCGCGAAGCTCTCCCGACGCAGCGCCGCCGCCTTGCCGGCCACCACCCGCACGGCGTGCCCCAGGCCGCGCTCGCGCAGCCGTCGCAGGACCGTCTCCCGCTCGGCGAGCAAGGTGAAGTGCCGCACGTCGTGGCCGCGTTCACGCAATCGTTCGACTGTCTCCCGGAAGTTGCCCGGCTCGATCACCGTCATCGGCGCGATCACCGGGCCGCCGTGCTCGCTCAGCACCAGGTCCAGCACCTCGAACACGCCCTGTCGCCAGGCGGGCAGGTCCTGGAAGTCGCCACGCAGCGCCGGTGGCAACATCCGGTGCAGGCCGAAGCCGACGAGTTCCGGATCGCAGATCACGCTGCCCGGCAACCGCCGGGACAACTCGTGCGCGGTCTGCGTCTTGCCGACCCCGAACGGGCCGTTGATCCACAAAAGCATGCATCGACCCTACGAGCTCGACGCCGGTTCCGGGTCGATATGCGAGCACCTCGGCGAGTGGCGCCGGTTTCGGGTCGGCCCGATCACAGGTAGTGGAAGCTAGGGTGCGGGTGCATCAGGAAGTCGTGGTGGGAGATGTTCCACGCGTAGGCGCCGGCCAGCGCGAAGACCACGCGGTCGCCGACGCGGAGCCGGGAGACCGGACGCCGGCGGGCGAACACGTCCTTGGGGGTGCACAGTTGACCGGTCAGGGTGACCTCGGTGTCGTGGATCTCCGGGCGCGGCCACGGGTAGGGCCACGGGCTCGTGGTGGGCACGATCGCGCACGGCTGGTCGTGCCCCTTGGCTGCCGGGGTACGCAGGTGGTGGGTCCCGCCGCGCAGCACGGCGAACGTGCGGCCGTGGCTGTGCTTCAGATCGAGCACCTCGGTGGCGTACCAGCCGCAGTACGCGGTCAGCGCCCGACCCGGCTCGATTCGCACGGTGAGGTCCGGTCGGTCGGTCAGCAGGCGGCCCAGGCCGGCGCCGAAGCGGGTCCAGTCGAAGCGGGCGGCCCAATTCGCGTAGTCGACCGCCATCCCGCCGCCGATGTTCACATCGGGCAGCGCGATTCGATGTCGCACCGCAACGTCCCGCGTCCACCCGAGGATGCGTTCGGCGACCGCGAGCTGCGTGTCCGCGTCCAGGCCGCTGGCCAGGTGCGCGTGGATGCCGCGGATGCGCACCCGACCCGCGTCCGGCCCGGCGAGCAACCGCAGACAGGACTCGACCTCGAACGGATCCATCCCGAACGGGCCGGAATCACCGCCCATCGTCAGTGCCGCACCGTGCAGTAGGTGCGGCCCGAGCGGCAGGTTGACCCGCAGCAGCACGTCGACGTCGCGCTCGGGGAACCGGGCGGCCAGCGCGATCAGTTGGTGCAGCTCGTGGCGGCTCTCCACATGGAAGCGCCCGACGCCGGCGCGCAGCGCGGCGATCAGTTCGTCCACCGTCTTGCCGGGGCCGCCGAACGCGACCGGCACAGTGGGCAGATGGGCCAGCACGTGCGCGAGTTCGCCACCGGAGGAGACCTCGTAGCCGCTTACGTGGGCGGCGAGCGCGGCCAGGATCTGCGGCGCGGGGTTGGCCTTGGCCGCGTAGTACAGCTCGACTCGGGCCGGCAGCGCCGCGCGCACCGTCGCCGCGTGTTCCCGCAGCCCGGCGAGGTCGTGGATGTAGGCGGGCAGTTCGGCGGCGTCCAGGTTCGCCACCCGGGTCCGCACGGCAGGTGTGATCATCGCGCGCTCCGGGCGGGTGTGCGGCGGACCCCGCCGGGTATCGACGCGGCCAGGGGCGAGGGGATGCGCAGGTACCGCGCCTCGCGGTCGGCTCGCCGCTCCCAGCGGGCGAGCAGGTTGCCCTTGGCGGGCAGCGGCGCGCCCGCCAGCAGCGCCCGCAGCGGCGGCGGTTCGCCGTGCTCGGCCGAGCAGTTCGCCAAAACCGTGCGCACCCGCGCCCACAGCCGGGCCTCCAACGGCGGATGCAGATCGGTCAGCGCGGCGAGCATCTCGGCGATGTTGTTCACCAGCAGGCAGTAGGCCACCCGGTCCCAACCGCGTCGAGGGGTATACGTCATGGGTTCGGCGACCGAGAGCGGCAACGCGGCCAGGGTGGCGGCGTGTGGTTCGGGCAGCAGCTTGGTGCCCTCCATGTCGCGGATCAGCACCTGGCGGGGCCGACCGGCGTCGTCGACCGCGAGCAGCACGTTCTGCAGGTGCGGCTCCAGCACCACGCCGTGTGCGAAGTAGGCGGCCAGCACCGGCGGGACCAGCAGCCGCAGGTAGTCGTCCCACCAGCGCAGCGCCGCGTGCGGTCCGGCGCCGGGCGGCAGCAGCCGCGACACGTGCGCGGACCCGGTGGGATGTTCGGCGGCCACGGCGGCGGCCAGCAGCGCCGTGAGACCCGGCCGCAGTCGCGCGGCCAGGCCGTCCCGAACGATCACCCCGAACCCTTCGAGCAGATCGGGCGCCACTGCCGCCGACACACTGCGATACGCGGGTTCGCCGAGCATCGCGAAGTCGGGGTACCGAGCCGCCATCCGATCCAGGATCGGGGCCAGTGCGCGGGTCAGTGCGACCGCCCCGGACAGCTCGTAGGCGGCGTTTCTGCGCACGCAGTTGGTGATCCGCACATTCAGACCGAACTTGAGGAACACCCCCGCACCGGACAGCGTGCGCACCGACGCGGTGGGTGTGAACGGGTCGCCGCCCGGGCCCAGGTCGAGCACGTCGCCACGGGCCAGCGCGGCGCGCAGGCGCGGGTGTTCGGCCAGGAGCTCGTACTGCCACGGGTGCGCGGGCAGCAGCGTGTATCCGGCCGGGACCGGGCCGAGTCGGTCCAGGACCGCGGTGTCCGAGCCGGACAGCCGCTCCTGCGCGATCAGTTCGGTCCGCACCGCCAGATGCCGCAGGCGGAATGCGGCCCGGGCCTCGGGCGCGTAGACCGCCCACGTGGTCGGGTCGGCGCCGCGGGCCTTGGGCGTGGGATGGAAGCGGTGCCCGAAGAGCAGGGCCTGCTCCGATTCCAGGTAGCGCGAGGCGGGCCGGGCGGCGCGCCGGGCCACACCAGCCGCCACGCCGGCATGGCTGGAGGCCAGTTGGCCGAGGAACTCGTCGTTGCCGACGCCGGTCCGCAGACCCAGCTCGGTGTGGATGCGCTCGGCCAGCTCCGACCAGGTCAGCACGCGCCATGCGGAACGGTGCAGTTCGGCCGCCGGACCGGTGAACCGGTGGTCGCCCAGCAGCGAGGTGCGCCGCAGCCGGACGCGCAGCCACGTACCCGAACGGGCCAGGTGCAGCCGGAGATGGCCGGTGTCGCCGGACTCCACGAAGCTGCGTCCTTCCGGGCCGCACACCTCGCGGTGCAGACAGTTGAGCAGGGTGTGTGTGACGGCGTCGTCGGCCGAGGGCAGCGTGGGCGGCGCCGGCGGGGCGGAAGCGGTTCGGGGGTGGGCCGACGAGAGCGGCATGGGCGACTCCAGCGGTTCGAGGGCGGTGTCGGGGTGTGCGGGAGAGGATTCGAGGTGGGCAGGCGGCACGCGCTATCTCCGACTCGCGGCCCATCGCAGGTAGTTCGGCCCGGTCGTGTAGTGCTTGTTGATGTCCGCCGCGCCCGAGCGCTGTTTGCTGAGCAGCGTGCCGGCGGTGATCATTGCCTTGACCGGCAATCGATCCTCCAGCAGCACCCGGCGGCGCAACTCCGGCTCCGCGAGTTCGTCGAGCTGCTCGTACACCAGCCGGAGCAGCCGATCGCGTTCCGGCGCCGGCAGGGCGAAGGCGATGGCGCCGGCGCACAGATGCACGGTGATCGTGACGAACACGTCGGCGAGCGGGCCCTCGTGCGTGGTGTAGGTGCGCGGATCGTCGAACCCGCCGTGCGGCAGCGGACAGTGGGCGGGGTACACCCGCGGGCCGTCGTTGTCCTTGAACAACAGGCGGGCCGGGCGGCCCTTGGCCAGCACCAGGGAGACGTTCTGCGGGTGTGATTCGAGCGCGATGCCGTACCGGTACAGGGTGGTCTGCCAGTCCAGCAGCAGTGTGAGATAGGCGGCGAGCAGCGCGAACCGGTCGCCGCCGTGGAAGCGGTCCGCGACCCGGTCCAGCACCAGGGCGCCGTCCGGTCCCTTCGCGAGCAGCGCGGCGAGCGGCAGCACGAGGGCGTCCTCCAAGCCGGGCGGGTGGCGGCGCACCAGTGCCGCCAGCAGCTCGTGCCCCGCGTGCAGGTGGCTCTGCTCGTCGGCGAGCAACACCCGGTCGCGAAAGCGTGGTTCCCGGTTCAACACCTCGGCCAGGAGGCGCTGCCCGGCGGCGCCGTCGACGAGGGTGCCGGGCTTGATCGTGCGCCGGTTGCGCAGGCCGAGGGTGGCGATGGGCAGCGGGAGCTTGAGATGCACGGCGGGATCGTGCGCCACCGCGACGGTACGCATCGACAACGTCGGACGCACGTCCAGGTACTCCCGGTCCGTCGGCACCGCCGGAGCCGGGAGTCGGTCGAAGGTCAACGGGTGGACGGGCAGAGCGAGATGGTCGGGGGCCAGGTCGGGTCGGCCGAGCTCCGCGGCGGTCGGCCACCACCCGGGCAGCGTCCCGGCGCGGGTCGTCGCGTCATGCGGCAGCAGCGCCCAGCGCAGCCTAAAGCTCGGATGGTACTCCGGCGCGAATCGGCGCAGCGCCGCCGCGGCCAGGCCGGAGCGGGCGCGTGCGGTCGGGTAGAGCGGATGGTCGACGTGCGCGGCCAACGTGTCCAGGGCCGGCCCCGCGCCCGGGCCGGTCCACGCGCTCGGGTCGAGGCCGTGTCGCTCGGCGAGCCGGGCGTGCACGGCGGAGCCGGTGCGCGCGAGCAGCCTGCCCGCCCCGGCCGCCTGCCGGCACTCCTCGGCGAAGTCGTCGAAGCCGGACCGATCCTGTGGGTCGGCCGCATCGCGCAGCACCGCGAGCAGGTGGTCGGTGTCGGTCACCCGGGTGCCGTCGTGCTCGCCCACCAGGAGCGGCGCCCGGGTCGCGTACTCGCATTGGAATCCGTCGGCCCGGACCGGCAGCAGCCATGTGTCCGTGCCGCCTCGCACGGTCAGCCGCAGCCATGTGCCATCCGTTCGGTACAGCGGCACGGCCGTGCCGCGCAGACCCAGAACGTCCTCGCGCAGCACGGTGTCCAGGACCCGGCACAGAAGTTCGCCCTCGAAGCGGTGCGCCGCCGGGGGCGACGGGGTGCTGCGGGCCCGGAATATGGGCGGGTCGCCGGCGCGCGGGGTCATGGCGTGATGCTCCACTGCCGGTCGGTCAGGAATTCTTCGGCCGCACGGTGCACGGCGGCTCGATCGCCGCCGAAGGTGCGCAGCACCCCGAGGTAGTCCCGGTTGGAGTGGTGCAGTTCGTGCCGTTCGCCGATCGTGCGCAGCGGGCGGTAGCCGATCCGGACACCGCCGTCGAGGAGCGTGTCCTCGCGGCCCGGGGCTTTGACGAGCACGCCGGCGCGGTCGGCGCACGGGTAGTCGACCCGGGCGTGCCGCCCCGCCCGGGCGCCCAGGTCGGCGGGCAGGTCGATGCCGAGGTGCACGCGCAGGATGTGCTCGAAGAGCGGGAGACCGAGTACGTCCTCCAGCAGCAGATCGCACTGGTCGCCGATCGCGCGGTAGTTGACCTCGATGATCCGAGGCCGCCCGTCCTGGACCACGAATTCCGTGTGGCACGCCCCGAATCCGACATCGAGCGCGTCGAGTTGGGCAAGCACCCCGGCGGTGATCGCGGCCGGCGGGTCGGGCACCAGGTCCAGCCGCGTCTCGACGAAGTACGGCGGCGGTGACAAGCGGGTGTGGAATCCGCCCAGGACCCGGACACGGTGTCGGTCGCCGAGGGTCTCCAGGGTGTACAACTCGCCCGCCAGGAATTCCTCGACCAGCAGCGCCGCCGCCGGCCTGCGGCACCGGATCTCGGCGCAGCGCGCCAGGAGTTCCGCGTCGTCCGTGACCAGCACCACGTCCTCGCCCGCGACGCCCTCGCGCGGTTTGAGTACGCACGGATACGGCGGCGCGAGGGCGAGCAGGTCCGTCGCCTGCTGTTCGGGCGCCAGTTCCGCGGCCCATACGGTGTCCGCGCCGGCGTCGGCGAGCCGGCGACGCATGTGTGCCTTGTTCTTGGCCCGGAGCGCGGCCCTCCAGTCCTTGGCGGGCAGGCCGAAGTAGTGGGCCGCGAGGGCCGCTTGGACTTGGAGGTGGTCGCTGTTGGTGAACACCGCGTCCGGACGGTGCGCGGCGCAGATGCGATCGACCACCGCGCGGAAGTCGCGTACGTCGCAGTCCAGCACCTCGACCCGGGGGAGCCCGGCGCACAGTTCACGGTGGGCCACCGCGTGGGCGGGATCGGCGAGCAGGGTGACGTCGAGCCCGAGGCGGCCTGCGGCGGGGAGGAATCCCTCGGTCACCGAGTCGGTGGGGTTGAGCGCGAGCAGGTACAGCCGCATGCGTGATCGGTCCCTCTCGGACACGTCGACCCGGGCACGGCGAACCGGACCATCGACCCGGAGCGTCGATCCGGATCCTCGGCCCGGACTCGGAACAACTTAGGGTAGGCATACTTGCCAGCCAAATCCGGTCGATCCCAGGGCCGTTCGGGTTCGCCTCGGCGCGTCGGCAGTGCACACCGCAGGCGCGGACTTAGGTTAACCTAACCCGAGGTCGGGCCAACCCGACCCCGACATCGTCTCGGGTCGTCCGTGGTCGACCGTGTCCGAGAGGGCGAGTTCCAATCTCCACCGAACGTGAACGCCGGGCGCAGCTCTACCGGCCCTTCCAGCTCACCGTGGTCCGCAACACGTCGATCACCCGCAATGCCACCCGGATCACCCTGACCGGCCCGCGGCTGGCGGACTTCGTCCCGGGCGGCCCCGATCAACGGGTCAAGCTCTTCGTCCCGCGCGAGGGCCGACCCGCGTCCCGGATCACCCGGGACGACCTGACCTGGCGCGAGGCATGGACCCGGATCCCCGAGGCCGACCGGCCGTACCAGCGCACCTACACCGTGCGCGCGCACCGGTCGAATCCGGTCGAGATCGACATCGACTTCGCGCTGCACGCGCCGGGTGGACCCGCCTGCCGCTGGGCCCGGTCGGCTCGCACCGGCGACGCGATCGAACTGCTCGGGCCGACCGCCGAGCGTAACGGCGGCTACAGCTTCGAGCCGCCCGCCGGCCGTCGACTGCTGCTCGCCGGCGACCATGCGGCGCTGCCCGCGATCGGGTCCATCGTGGAGTCGCTGCCCCGTGACGCACGCGGGCACGTCTTCGTCGAGGTGGGTTCCGCAGCGGACCGCCAGCACCTGGCGGCGCCGCCCGGGGTGCGGGTCGACTGGGTGCATCGCGGCGACGCGCCGGTCGCGGAGAACCGGCTGCTGGACGCGATCCGGGCCGCGCACCTGCCGGTCGACCATGGCTACGCCTGGTTGGCCGGCGAGGCCGGTCGGGTGCGTGCGCTGCGCCGTCACCTCAAGGACGAGCGCGGCATGGACCACCGCTCGATCGCCTTCATGGGCTACTGGCGGGTCGGCCACACCGAGGAGACCGCGCATACCGAACCCACCGGCCGGGTGAAATCCGCGCAGCCGATGCGACTCGCCCGCTGACCGCCGCCGCTCACCGGGTCCGTGCGGACCAGGTGCGCTCGGCGCGCATCCGTCGGGCGATGACCACGAGGTCGATCCAGGCGATCACGGCCGTCACCGCACAGACGACAGCGGCGACGATCCACAGGGTGCGCACCTCGTGCGTGACATCCGCGGTGGCAGCCAACGCGCACAGCGCGCAGCCCACCACGAAGAACGGCACCGCGATCCTGGACATGACCCGGCGGGCGGCGAGGTCGCTACGCGGGTGGGCCGCCTCGCTGCCCGGAGGGCGCTTGGCCGGAGCGCGATGTCGCGCACTCATACCTTTGGCTTACCCGACCGCACGATCGGTACGCGGATCCCGCGTCGAGGCGTGTGCGCGCCGCTGTGCGGGTCGGTGCGGTGGCCGGCGCACGGGCCGGCGCACGGGCCGG
>NZ_JBEXCV010000125.1:0-26937 GCF_040605455.1 Embleya sp. NPDC005575
CCGGCGCGCGGCTGCGGGCCGTGCGCGAGGCGCACCGGGCCGGGCCCGGGACGCCGTGGACCAAGACCGACGCTTGGACGGCGGCGCTGGACCGAAGGGTGTGCGCGCGCGGACTGCTCGGCCCGCGCCGCCCGGTGCTGATCGTGCAGACGCTGCCCGCGTTGGTGCCGCCGGCGGGAGTGCGCTACGGCGTGTACACCGACCGGGTGGGCCTGGAGGGTGCGGCGGTCGGCGGTGTGCACCGATCCCGGTACACGGACGGGTGGTTGGCCCGCGAGCGACGCCTGTTGCTGGGCGCGCACCGGGTGTTCGTGATGGGACCGAGCACGGCGGACGTGCTGGTCGCCGAGTACGGCCTGGCCGGAGATCGGGTGCACGTGGTGGGCGCGGGCACCAACGTGGAGCCCGCGGCGGTGGATCCCGGCCCGCGTGCCGCGGATCCGCCACGGCTGCTGTTCGTCGGGACGCAGTGGGAGCTCAAGGGCGGCCCGACCCTGCTCGAAGCCTTCGCGCGCCTGCGCGCGCGCGACCCGCGCCGGACGCTGACCCTGGTCGGCAGCGGCCCGGACGGTCCGCTGCCGCCCGGCGTGCGCGCGCTGGGCCGGGTGCCGCACGCGGCGATGGGCGCCGTATACGACGAGGCGGACGCGGTGGTGATCCCCACACACATGGAGGCGTTCGGGATCGCCTTGGTCGAGGGCCTGACCCGGGGACTGCCGTGCGTGGCCTCCACGGTCGGCAACCAACCGTGGATCGTCGGCGACGCGGGGATCGCCGTGCGGCCGGGGGATGTGGACGCGTTGGTCGCGGCGCTCTCGCGGCTGACCGACGACTACGTCGCGTTCCGCGCCCGGGCGCTTGCGCGCGGTGCGGAACTTCGTATGTCGATGACGTGGGCGTCGGTGGCCGAGTGCATCGTGGCCGAGCTGTGTGTGTGAGGCTTTGGCGTGGTGGGCTCATGCGCTTCGGCCGGGGTGTGGGTGACCCGGCCTTCGGCCGAGGTGGCCTCAAGCGCCGGCCGGGCTGGGTGGCCTCAAGCGCCGGCCGGGCTGGGTGGCCTCAAGCGCCGGCCGGGCTGGGTTCGCCTCATGCGCCGGCCGGGCTGGGTTCGCCTCATGCGCCGGCCGGGCTGGGTTCGCCTCAAGCGCCGGCGGGGCTGGTTGGCCTCATGCGCCGGCCGGGCTGCTTGTTGCGTTAGGGCGCGTGGTTGCTATTGGCGGCGCCGAAGTGCTGCGCGTTCGTAGACCTGGGCGAAGCCGTCGAGCATGTGTTGGCGGGTGAATCGGGCCAGGGCTCGCTCGCGGCTTGCTGCGCCCATTTGGGTCCGCAGCGCGTTGTTGGTCAGCAGTTCGCGGCACGCCATTACCAGCCCGCCCCGGTCGCCGGCGCGCAGCAGGCGCCCGGTGACACCGTCCGCGACCACGTCGGTCACGCCGCCCACCGCCGTGCCGACCACCGGTACGCCCGCCATCATCGCCTCGGCGACCGCGAGCCCGAAGCCCTCGTAGTGCGACGTGGACAGGAACAGGTCGGCCGCGTCGAAGGCGTCGCTCAGCCGCGCCAGCGGCGGCACCACCCGGACGTGCTTGCCGACGCCCAACTCCTGGATCAGCGCCGGGATCTCCGGCTCCTGACGGCCGATTACCAGGAACACCACCGGCGGGCCCGCGTCGCCGAGCTTGCGCACCACGTCCGCGCCGACCCGCACCATCAGCGGGATGTTCTTCTGCGTCGCCCGGCCGACCCCGACCACGACCAGCGCCTCGCGCGGGATGCCCAACTCGGCGCGCAACGCCAGGCCCGCCGCCGGGTCGGGTACATGCACCGGAACTCCCAGCGGCACCAACGGGATGCGTTCCGGACGCCACCCCACGATTGCCGCGGTCGCATCGCGCACGTGCGTCGAGTGTGCGAACGGGCGGAACCCGGCCGCCTTGACCATGCCGACCTCGATGCCGTTGGTCAGCCGCGAGTGCAGGCCGTCCTTGAGCGGCTCGTGCACCTCCAGCACCCGGGGCGTCCCGGGGGAACCGAGAGCGGAGGGCAGCGACAGGCGGGCCGTGCCGCTGTGCGCGTGCAACACGTCCGGACGCAACTCGCGCACCCGGGAGGCGATCCGCAGGCCGAGCCGGATCTCGTCTCGAGGCCGTGCGGGCCCTTCGTGGTCGAGCGCGTGCACCGTGAGATTCGGCCCCAACTCGTCGAGTCGGTCCTCCTCCCACGCCGGCCTGGCGATGATCGCGTGGCAGTCGAAGCGCTCCGGGTCGAGCCCGGCCAGCACCTGCCGACTCACCTGCGGGATTCCACCGCCGACGCTCAGCCGCCACACCACGTGGACGAGCCTGATGCGATGCTTCACGCTTCCCCCCGAACCGGCCGTAGCCGGTGATCCCTGACCCGGCGAGCCGCGGACTTCGCGCCCAACAGCGCGCCGCCCGCCCCCCGGGCCACCAGCCATGTCGTGTCGTATCGATCGGTCGCACCGAATCGGTGCTTGAACTCCTCGGCCCCGCGCAGGAAGTCGAAGGTTCGCACGCCGCGGGCGGCCAGCGCGGTGAGCGTCTCGTGGAACAGCACTGTGCCCAGACTCGCCTTCGCATACGCCGGATTCCAGCCCAACTGGTAGTAGGCGAAAGTCTCCTGCCACAGGAACCCGTACAGGATCCCCACCGGTCGGCCCGCCGGATCGCGTGCGACCAGTGCGCACGGCCCGCGATCGGCCTCGGCGCGTGCCGCGAGCGCCGCGTGCAATGGACGCCGGGTGGCGTCGAACGCGCTCGACCCGCCGATCGCCTCCCGACGCAATCGATGCAACCGCAGCAAATCGTCGAACAGTTCAGGCGTCATCGCGTCGGGTGCAACCCAGTCGAAGGTGATCCCGTCGTCGGCCAACTTCCGCGCCTTGCGCCGCACCCCCTGCCGATGCCGGGCCGAGCCGAGTGCGGCCGGGTCAGCAGGCATCACCGGGCACGCGGTGCGCTCGATCTCGCGTGCGCCGGGCGGCAGGAACGGATCGCCGGTGGCGGCATCCAGGTGCGGGAAGAGCATGGTGCGCCGCCGGGCGAGCGAGGCCAGCCACGCCCGTACGTCCTGGTACCGGCGTGGATCGACGGCGAATCCGCAGTGGTCCGCGGCGCCCGGCCCGGTGCCCAGCAGCGTCCAGCTCAGCACGCCCCCGGGCAGCCGCGGGTGCAACCGCTCACGGGTGCGCAGCAGCGGTACGACCGCCTCCGCGGTGCCGTCCTCGGCGCGCCACACCGCCACCACCGCGCGGCCGGCCTGCTCCCGACCCAGCGACTCGGTCCAGCCCAACACCCAGTCGGGCGTGGTGAAGTACGACGTCCCGGGCGTTGCGGCCGCCAGCGCGCGCCAGGACGGGACGAGGGCCGTCAACTCGCCGGGCGAGCGCAACAGCGTGGGCAGAGCAAGCACGGTGATCTCCCCTGTTCTGTCCGTCGACCGGATCCGCGCATCGCCGACCCGAACAACGCGCCGATTCAAGCAGGTCAACGGCCGCCGCGCAGCGAATGCAGGGCCGGATGCAGTCCGGACAGGATCGTCGCGAAGCGATCCGGGCGGGTGTTCGACCCGACCCGCAGGCGGGAGATCCGCAACGCGTGGTTCGGCAGCCGCGGCCCGAGCCGGTGATCGAACAGGAACCCGGTGCGGTAGCCGAGTTCGGCCAACAACCGCTCGGCCCGCACGTCCCAGTTCCCGTTCGGATACGCGAACGAACTCGGCTCGCGGCCGAGCAGCTCGGCCAACCGTTCGTGTGCCCGCACCACTTCGGCACGCACGTCGACGTCGGCGCATCGGTCGAGCAGCGGGTGGGTGAGCGAGTGGTTCTCCACCCGCACGCCGCCCGACTCCAGGGCGCCCAGGTCCGCGCCGGTCAACTGCGGGGTCCGCACCGGCTCCCGGCCCTCGCGCAACGCCGCGAGCAGGCGCAGACGCCGCTCCTGCGGCACCGTCTTCAGGTACGCCACCCACCCGCTCGGCGAACGCTCGGGCTCACCCGCCACCCGCGCCCCGGCGGCGACCAACCGATCCGCCTCGTGCCACCAGAACGGTGTCCGGGAGTCGATCGCGGAGGCCACCACGTACGCCACACCCGGGATACCGCGCTCGCGCAGCAGCGGCAAACCGTGCTCCAGGATGCTGCGTTCCCCGTCGTCGAAGGTGAGCAACACCGCCTTGGCGGGCAACGCGCGTCGCGTCGCCAGCGCCGTCTCCACCTCGTCCAGGGACACCGGCCGGGCGATCCGGCGCAGCCGGTCCAACTGCCGTGCGAACGTGTCCGGATCCGAGATCCCGTGATACCCGAGTACCGCGAGCCGCAGCCGGGCGCGATGCGCGAACCACACCTGCGCCGGGGATCGGCGCAGCAACGCGTCGCCCCCGGACCGTACCGAGCCCACCATCGAACCGCCCACCCAAGCCTCCCCAGCCCCGCGGCTCCCGTTGCCGGAACCGTAACAGCGGGGTCACGTCCCGTCAGCCGGTCGCCGAACGTGCGCCCACACCCGGTCACCCGGCAACCGTCCACCGGTCACATCGGGGCCGGGGCCGAGCCCGGCTCACGAATCCCGGATATCGGGGAGCATTACGGACGACTCGTGGACGGATTGCGAAACACCCTTCACGCGTGACCCATCCGGCCTAATCTGGTCGGCGGGCGACTCGTGTCCCGGCCGTGTGGGGGCGGGGGACACCGGTTGGGCACAAACGTTCCGATGCTGCTCACATCGGGACCGCGAGGTGGGGGCCGGGCGATGGTCAATCGTGCATCGACCCTGCGCGCCGAGGAGATCGATGCCGATCTGGCTCGCGCATGGGACGAATTGGTGGTGGGACGGGGGGTCCAGGCAGACGTCTTCGATACGCACGCGTGGACGTCCTCGTGGGTGGCGAGTCGCCCCGAGCGGGCCGAACACGTGCGGATACCCGGCGTATTCGCAGCCGGTCGCCCGCTGGCCCTGCTCCCGCTGGAACTCGACTCGGCCGGCCGCGCGCACGAACTCGGCCGCGGCCAACGCGAACGGACACGTGTCGTGCTGGGCACCCCCGAGCCGCGGCCCGCCGTACTGCGCCAACTCGTCGGGGAATTGCTCCGGATCGGCATCCGGGAACTGACGCTGCATCGCATGCCCAGCCGGGACCCGGCCACCCATGCCCTCCTGGCCGCGCTGCGCGAGGCGGGATACGCGGTGGACGCCCGCGAACGCATGACCGACATGATCGAGGCCACCCCCGACGGCTGGGCCGGCTACCGAGCGCGACACCGAGGCTTCGACAGCGCGATCGCACAGACCACCCGGCGGGCCGGCCAACTGTGGAAACTGCGGGTGGCGGCATTCGGCGCGCCGGGCACCCCGCCGCTCACGGCCGGCCTGGCCGACCACGACGAACTGTTCGACCTGAGCTGGAAGGGCCGACTCGGCGCCTCGCCCGAGCGCCGCCGGCTGCTCACCCAGGCACTGGACGCGCGTGGGATGGCCCGGCTGTACGTGCTCTACGCCGACGACCGTGCCATCGCGTCCTGCCTGGGCGTGCGCGTCGGCCCGGTCGTGCACTGGCACACCGTCGCCTACGACCCGGCCGCCGCGCTGCTCTCCCCGGGCAATGTGGTGCATTGGCGGGCCCAGGAACTGGCTTTCGCCGAAGGCGGGTTGGCCTTGATCGACCTGCTGCCCGGTGAAAGCCCGCTGAAGGACCGGATCAGCACCGAACGACCCGCCCTGCTGGACGTGTGCGCCGCCCGGGTGCCCCGCCGGGTACTGCCGCTGCTGCGCGGCGCCCGCGAGGTGCAGCGCGCGGTCCCGATCGCTGCCCGAGCCCGGGTCCGCAGCCTACGGGCGCGGGTGGCCACGGTCGACGCCGGCACCTCCGGCATCGCCCGCCGGCTGGAGGCCAGACCCGCGACCGACATCCCGATCCGGGCCGGCGTCGAACTGACCTTGGACCAACCCACGCTGCGCCTGCTCACCGTGGCCTGTGCGCGCAAGGGCCCGCAGGAGATGCGGGCCGACTGGGGACCGGACGACCGCTGGTACCGGATCGGCGCCGACCCGCTGGCGGTGGCCCGTGTCGACCACCACGAACCCGTACCCACCCTGCGCGAGGTCGTGCGCTACGACCCGACCTACACCCTGGAGGCGATCGCGCTGATGCTGGCCGACCTGCTCGCGTCGCCCGTCCGCTACCTGGACGAGGTGCCCGTGCGCGACCCGCGCCTGCGCTGGCCCCGCACGTGGAGCCCGCCCACCGCCGGACTTGCCTCGACCGGACCCGCCTCGACCGGAGCCGGCCCGGTTGCGACCGGGACCGCCGGGACCGCCGTCGCCGGGAGCGACCCGCGCGCGGCGCTCAGCCGCGGCGAGGGGGCCTGATGCGGGCCCGCCCGATGCACCCGCTGGAGATCGATCCCGCGTTCGCCGCGTCCTGGGACCGGCTGGTGGCCGCCCGGGGCGTGCACGCCGACCCGTTCGACACCCACGCGTGGTTCGCCTCCACCCTGCACGGCCACCACGACCCACTCGACGACATCCGCGTGGTGTCCGTGCTCGACGACGCCGACCAGCCGCGCGCGCTGCTGCCGCTGGAGCGGATCGGCGCCGAACGCTGGGGGGTCTTCTCGGCACACCGCAGACCCCGCAGCCACGTGGTCGTGCACCCCGACGAACCGCACGGCGCCGACTCGATCGCCGACGCCCTCGCCCGCACCGGCATCCGCGAACTGCGCCTGCATCGAATGCCCAGCCGGGACCCGGAGACCCACCGGCTGATCGCCGGACTGCGTGCGTGCGGCTACACCGTCTCCGCCCGGGAGAAGGCCTGCGACATGCTGGCAGGCGTCGAAGGCGGCTGGGCCGGCCACAAGGCCCGTTTTCGCAGCTTCGACCGCTACGCGCATCGCTTCGCCGCCCGAGTGCGCGCACACTGGGACCTGACCGTCGAGGAGACGGCCGGCGTCGCGCACGAGCGCGACTTGGACGCCGGATTCGCCATCTACACCGATCTGTTCGCACGCAGCTGGAAGGGCCCGCTGCAACCCGCCGCCGCCGAGGCCCGCCGCGAGCTGATCGCCCGCGCCGCCCGGCACGACTGGGCCCGGCTGTACATCCTGCGCGTGGACGGCATACCCGCGGCGATGCACCTGTGGTTCCGCCTCGGCGACGTGGCCACCTGGCACTCCACCGCCTACGACGAACGCTTCGCCGCGCTCGGCATCGGCACCGTGGTGCAATGGCAGGCCCAGGAAGCCGTGTTGACCGAACCCTGGCCCACCGGCAGCAGCCCGCGCCTGGTCGACCTGATGCCCACCCGAACCCCGCAGAAGTTGCGACTCGCCCCCGAACGCCCCGCCCTGTGGGACATCGAGGCGATCCGTGACCGACGCCTGCTGGCCGCCACCCTGCCCGCGCGCGGCTTCGCCCGGGCCACTCGGATGTCGGTCGAACAACACCTGCGGGTTCGCCGCGCCAAGGCCGCCGACGAGGCGCCGACCCTGGTCGCCGAGACGGTGATCCCGCCCGCGATCAACCCACACGGCGAAAGCGGTCACAAACTCGACCCGGTCCACGAAGCCGGCGTCGAGGACAACCGACCCATCGCGCTGGCGTGCGGCTACCGAGGCACCGACGTGGTCGACGGCGGCCGGGCCCGCGGCGAGACGTGGTGGCTGGTCGGCGAGGAGCCGCACACCCTCGTGCATCTGGGCGCGGACCGCACCGTACACACGGTCGCCGCGCTGGGCACCGACCGCGACCGACCACGCGCGTGGAAGCCCGATGAGCCGGTGCGCAGCGTGGCCACCGCCCTCGGCGAAACCCTGCGCCTGTACCTCCTCGACCCCGCCGGCGGCGCCGGCACCCCGCTCCGCCAGGAATGCGAACCGGTCCCGTGGCCCCTCGCCCGCACCGGTCCCACCCGGCTCACCTCGAAGGGCACCACCCGATGACCGCCATCAGCGGCGACCGCGTGCGCGCCACGCTCAAGCGCGGCCTGGCCGCCACAGCCCTCGGCCGCGACCCCGCGCCCGGTGCGACGCTGCTCATCTACCACCGGGTCGGCGGCGGCAGCCGCGACGAACTCGACCTGCCCGCCGACGCGTTCCGCGCCCAGCTCGACCTGCTCCCACCCGCGCACGTGGTCTCCCTGGACACCGCCGTGGACCGGCTCGCGGCCGGCGACCCGACGCCCTCGATCGTGCTCACCTTCGACGACGGCTTCGCCGACGTGTACGCCAACGCCTGGCCGGAACTGCGGGCCCGAGCCCTGCCGTTCACCCTCTACCTCGCCACCGGCTGCATCGGCGAACAGATGCGCTGGGAGGGCTCCACCGGCACCAGCGGCGGATCCGCCGCGCTGAGCTGGGACCAGGTCGCCGAACTGGCCGACTCGGGCCTGGCCACGATCGGCAACCACACCCGAAGCCACGCCCGTCCCGAGGCACTCACCGCGACCGAACTCGACGAAGCCTCCGACGACATCGAACGCCGACTCGGGCTACGCCCGGCCCACTTCGCCTATCCGTGGGGGATCGCCGTCCCGGACATGGAGCACGCCCTGCGCTGCCGGTTCCGCAGCGCGGCCACCGGCGTGCTCGGCCGCAACCTTCCGGGCTGCGACCCGATCCGGCTGCGCCGGGTCCCGGTCCGGCGCACCGACCCGCCCGCGTTCTTCCGCGCCAAACTCGGCGGCCGGCTCGTGCAGGAACGCGCCTACGCGGCCGTCGTCGGCCTGGGCAAGAGGGCCGGTGCACATGCGTGAGCCGCGCGGGCCGGGCGGTCGACCCCTGCGGGTCGCCCACCTGACCACCATCGACATGAGCCTGGCTCTGCTTTTGCGCACCGAGCTGGAGGAGGACGTCGCGGCGGGCTTCGAGACCTTCGGGATCAGCGCCGCCGGGCCCTACGTTCCCGAGATCGAGGCGCTGGGCGTCAAGCATGTACCGCTGAACTCGCTCACTCGTGCCTGGAGTCTGCGCAGCGACGCCGCCGCCGCCGGCGAACTGGTGGGCACATTGCGCCGATTGCGCCTGGACGTGCTGCACACGCACAACCCCAAGACCGGTGTGTTGGGTCGGATCCTGGGCCGCGCCACGGGCGTTCCGGTGGTGGTCAACACCTGCCACGGTCTGTGGATCCGGCCCGGCGACCCGTGGGCCCGCCGGGCGTTCGTGCTCGGCACCGAGGGCCTGGCCGCCCGCGCCTCGCACGCGGAGCTGTACCAGAACGCCACCGACCACGCGACGCTGCGCCGGGCCGTGCCCGGTTGGCGCTCGCGCGTGGTGGGCAACGGTACCGACCTGACCCGTTTTCGACCCGATCCCGTCGCTCGTGCGGACGTTCGGCGGGCACTGAACGTGGCCGAAGACGAACTACTCGTGGGCGGAGTCGGGCGGCAGGTCGCGGAAAAGGGCATCCTCGAATACGTGGAGGCAGCCGGACTGCTCGCGGGCAAGGCCCGATTCGTCTGGATCGGACCGGAGGACCCGGACAAGGTCGACGCGGTGTCCCGTGCCGTACACGGCTCCCGAGTCGAATTCGTCGGTGCGCGCTCGGACATGCCCGCCGTGTACAACGCGCTCGACGTGTTCGTCCTGCCCTCGCACCGCGAGGGCTTCTCACGATCGGCCATGGAAGCCGCCTCCTGCGCGTTGCCCATGGTGCTCAGCGACATCCGCGGCTGTCGGGAGATCGGCACCCACGGCGAACATCTGCTCCTTGCGCCACCCGGCGAGCCCCGGTTGCTGGCCGCCGCGATCGACCGCCTGATCACCGAACCGGACCTGCGCGCCGAACTCGGCGCCGCAGCCCGGCTGCGCGCTCTGGCCGAATTCGACCAGCGCAGGGTGGCGGGCATCTCGATCGACACCTATCGGGCCGTGGCCGGGCGCCGCGGCCTGGGCTGGACTTGACCACAGCGGGCGACGGCCGGTGAGGGAGACACCGCCGGCGCCCGAAGGACGCCACACCGAACGCCACACCAGGGGAGGGGCATGGCATGCGACGACTGTTCGACATCACCGTGGCCGTGCTGGCATTGGTTCTGATGGGACCGGTCCTGCTCGCGATCCACGTGATGATCCGCGCGAGCATGGGCGGGCCGGTACTGTTCCGCCAGACACGCAGCGGCCTGCACGGCCGCGACTTCGAGATCCTCAAGTTCCGCACCATGCACGACCCGCGCTATCCGGACGAACCCGACGCCACCAGGATCACCCGCACCGGGCAACTGCTTCGCACCACGAGCCTGGATGAACTGCCGCAGCTGATCAATGTGTTGCGTGGTCACATGGCGATAATCGGGCCGCGACCGACGCTGCCCGCCCAGGTCGTGCACTACACGCAACGCCAGCGCGGCCGGCTCGACGTGCGACCCGGACTGACCGGCTGGGCACAGGTCCAGGGGCGTAACGCGCTCAGCTGGCCGGTGCGGATCGAATACGACCTCTGGTACGTGCGCAACCGCAGTGCCCGGGTCGACCTGGCCATTCTGTGGCGCACGATCGGCGTGCTGCTGCGGCCGACCGGGATCACCGCCGCCGGCGGGGTCAATCCGGGCTTCCCGGTGCCGGTCGCCGGCCTGCCCCAGGAGGATCCGGGTCGCGAGTGCGCGGTCCGAACCGGCACCGTCCGCCAGGACCGTAGTGAGACGTTCCCGCTGCCCAGGCCCATTGTCTGGTCCGCGCCGATCACCCACTCCCCGGTCGACCCGACCCGAATGTTGCCACCGCAGCGGCCGGCGGGCGACTCGTTGGCCGAAGAGGTCTCCTGAGGCCGAAGCGGCTCGATGTGCGGATGTCCGTGCCCGATCGTGGGGATCGAGCACGGACATCACGCCGTCCGGCCCCGGTGGCCCGGTGGCCCCGGTGGCACCTGGACCGGCTTGTCCTGCATGGGCGCCGCCTGGGCGACCGGCTTGCGGTGACCGCCGTCGTCGCCGCCGAACTCGATCGCGGAGGCGATGGTCACCGCGGCCAGACCGGCCGCCGCGAGGGCGGGCATGCCCAGACCCACGGTCCGCACCCGGCGGCCGGGTCGGAGCGGCCGCCGGGGAGCACGGACCGAGCGCGCGAACGCTTGCCCGAAATCGGGTTCGCGGTTGGCAGTTCGGCCATTTCGTGCCTTTCGGGTCGGTTCGGCCGCTCACGCCTGATCGGGGGCGACCGGGACGAGATCGGGAAGGTCGGGGGCCCGCAGCGAGACCAGATCCTCCGGAGTCACCTCGGCCACCTCGGAGATCCGCCGGGCGTGCCGCTCGGTCATCTCCTGGAAGGCCTGCCGCGCGGAACGCCCGTTGCCGAACCGCCGATCGCGCGGGACCGACTCGAAGTAGTCCAACAGGCCCGCACGGGCCGGCTCATCCAGCGTGTACTCGTAGGCCGCGGCCTGGTGTTCGACGATCCGGACCAGGTCGGCGGAGGCGTAGTCGTCGAACACGACGGTGCGGTTGAAGCGCGAGTCCAGGCCGGGGTTGGAGTCGATGAAGCGGTGCATCTCGTCCGGGTAGCCGGCGACGATCACCACCACGTCGTCGCGGTGATCCTCCATCAACTTGACCAGCGTGGCGATCGCCTCCTGGCCGAAGTCGCCGCCGCCCGCCGAGGTGAGCGAATATGCCTCGTCGATGAACAACACGCCGCCGAGCGCCTTGCGGAACACCGCCGTGGTGCGCGGCGCGGTGTGTCCGACGTACTCGCCGACCAGCGCCCCGCGATCGGCCTCCACGAGATGACCGCGCGTCAACATCCCGAGCGCGGCCAAAATCCGGCCGTACAGCCGGGCCACCGTGGTCTTGCCGGTGCCCGGATTGCCCGCGAACACCAGGTGCCGGCTCAGCGGCGGCGGGGTCAGCCCGGCCTCCTCACGGCGCCGGACCAACTGCATCAACTGCACCAGCGTGGCCACGTCGTGCTTGACCCGGGCCAGCCCGACCAGATCGTCGAGTTCGGCCAGCAGTGTGGTCAGGTCCGCGGGCGACTCGCCCGGGTGGGCCGGCTCGCCCGGCCCGGTGCCCGTCGGCGCCGGCGCGGTTCGCCCCGAAACCACGGTGTCCACGACCCCGCGCGCCACACAGTCCGCGAACACCGCCGCCGTGTCGTCCGGATCCTCCAGGGTCGCGTCGCTCGGACAGTCCCGAAAGGCACAGTCACGCAGCGCCGGCGCGGCCCCGGCGGCCACGTACACGGCCGGAAAGGCCGAGCCGCCCACCACACAATCGGTGAACTCACCCTTGGCGCCGCCCTTGAGGTAGATGCCGTTCTTGCCCGCGCCGGTGAGGATCCCGCCCCGGACCACCGGCGCCGCGTCGGTCCACACCACCATCGCCGAGCCCGCGCTGTCGGTCACCGTGCAGTCCTGGAACCCGGGCGCCGCGCCCTCGTGCACGACCACCCCGGCGGTCCCGGCCCGGACCACCCGGACCCGGCGCAGCGTGGGCCGGGCACCGGGGCCCACCTCGATCCCGGCCCGCCCGGTGGTGCCGAACGCGCAGTCCTCGACCTCGACGTCCAGGTCCCGCTCCAGCCGCAGTCCGGTGCCGCAGCGGTGCGCGGCGGAGCCGGCCAGCCGGGCGCTGCCGGTACCGCCGAGGTGAATGCCGGTCATCTCGGCGCTGCGCACCAGGATCCCGTCCGCCACCACGACGGCCGCGCCCGCCAGGCACAGGCCGTGTTCGGGTGTGGGACCCAGGACGATCGCGGCGAGTTCGCCGTGCGCGTGCTCGTCCAGGTGCACCGCGGTGAACGCGGTGTCCGCGATGGCGACCCCGTCCAGGCCGACTCGGGCCGAGCCGCGCGCGAAGACGCCGTTGGCGCCGGTAGAGCGGATCACCCCGCCGACCACTTCCAGGCGGGACTCCTCGTCGGCGACCACGCCGCTGAGCGTGGCTGCCACGATTCGGGAGTCCGACACGCTCGCCGAGGCCCGGCCGATCGCGGCCAGCCCGGAAGCGCCCGCGCGCTCGATCGCGCTGCCGCGCACGGTCAGCCTGGCTGCGCCACGCACGAGCACCGCGTCCTCGCCGCTGTCGGCGCAGCGGCACCCGTCCAGGGCGACCGCCGACTCGTCCTCGGCGAGCACCGCGTTGTGCGTACAGCTCAGGAAAGCGCAGCCGCGCACCTGGACGGTCGCCGAGTCCCGCACGCCCAGCCCGACCACGGCCTCGGTGATCACCGAATCCGCCAGGGTGACCGTGGCCGAGCCGGCCAACAGCACGCCCGGGCCGTCCACCGCGAGCACCCGGCAACCGGTCATCGACAACCGCGCCTCGCCGGACACGGACACACCGGCCACCGCGGCGCCGGAGATGCGGCAGCCGGTCAGCCGCACCCGGGCGGCGTCCTCGATCTCCAAGCGGCCGCCCACGATCCGGCACTCGTCGAAGGCGACCTCGGCCGCGCCGGCCACGCGGACGGCCGGCGCGTCCGCGTCGGCTGCGATCAGGACAACGCCCTCGACGCCGGCCCGGACTCCGCCGGTCACGGTCAGCGCGACGTCCTGAGCCCCCGTCAAGCGCACGCTGCCGGGCCCGTGTTCGGCGACCAGCACGACGGCCCGATCGAGTACCACGTGTTCGCGGTACTCACCGGGGGCCAGCAGCACCCGCCCGCCGACGGGCGCGGCGCGGATCAGGTCGGCGATCGTGTGCCGCGTGCCCGTGCCCCGATTGGCGCGGTAGCCGCGATTGCCGCGGGTGCCACCGCGGTTGCCGAACACACTCACGGCTGCCGTCCGTTCTCGGGTGTGGGGTGGTAGAGGTACTTGTTGTTCAACCCGAGCCAGTTCTGGAAGAGCTTGTTGATCTGCGCGTCGATGAGCTTCTCGCCGAACTTGATCCCGAGGTCCAGGAGTCCGGCCTTGCGCCAGAATCGGCCCGCCATGTAGGAGTCGAGGCCGAACTTCAGCGCGCCGGGACCGAACGCACCGGTGGCCGGCGAGCCCAGCGCCGCGACGCCGCCGAACTTGAGGGCGTCCAGGCCGTAGTGCTTGACACCGTTCTTGTCGCCGAACATCGCGGCGTTGATCGACCCGTTTCAGCCGGCGGGCGGCCCGCGAAGGCCGGATGTACGCCTCGGGCCACGCCGACCGCGCCGTCGGGCAATCGCCGTGCGAGCTGCGCGGTCAGCGCGTGACCGAGATCGCGTCCGGCCGCCGAGTCCCCGGCAACCGCGAGTGCCGGGGCCACCGCCGCCAGATCGAGCAGCACGACATCGGCGTCGAGCAAACCGACCACGACCGGCAACGCCGCCCGCGCATCCGGCTCGGGCGCGCCAAGATCGGTCACCGCGGCCGACCACAGCAGCGGATCGTCCGCATCCACCGACCAAGGCCCGGTGACCTCCGGCGCCTTGGCCGCCGCGAGCCGTACCGACACCCGCTCGTCCGCCAGGACCACGGCCCAGGGTTCGACGCCCGCCGAGCGCGCCTCGGCCACCGCGCGGGTCGCGCGATCGAACGTCTCGGGCGCACCCAGGTGCCGGGTCAACGTGGCCACCCCGCGTCGATCCCGCCGCCACGCGACGAACGGCGCCGCGAATGCCCGCCCGGTCGCCACCACCTGCTGCCACAGCCCTCGGAACAGCCCTCGCAGGCCCGCCCGTCGGGCCAGCACCCGCACCAACACCAGGACCAGCACCGCAAGTTCGAGCAGTGCCAGCCAGGCGATGCCCCGGTTGCCGCTCCAGAAGTCCGCGCCGAAAGGATTCGCCGCCGTTGTGCTGCTGATCGTGCCCTCCCACGGAACAGGTGAGGCCGAGGCCACCCGAGGATCAGTGAGCATTGAAGCAGTCGCGCAGCGTATTCGAAAGACCTGAGGCGATATTGCGGAAAGGGCTTTCCGAAATCATCCGACACCGTTTCGGGGGTATGGAAGGACATCGGCACACCGCGTCGACCTCATGGTCGACCGGCCCCGTGCCCACCTGGTGTAAGGGCTTGACCTGCACGTATAACGGGATGCGCAGGGCTCGTACACACCTGCGCGGCAGCGGCCCCCCGGACCGCCCGTCCCGCTTTCTCATTCTCTGGAAAATCCCGCAACGAACTCGAAACGGGATTCCGGCAATCCTGCACGCGGATCGACAAACCTGCGAATCGACGTGACATTCCCCTTGCCTGGGAAATATGTGCGCCCGTGTTGCGGCGATTCCACAAAATAGACGTGGAGTCGCCCGCGCGACACGGATCTGAGCATCATCTGAGGTTTCGCACTCCTGAATACGGGCGAGTCGGGCATCACGTCTAAAAGCCCCAATGCGCCCAGTTGGGAGAATTCCACCGCGCATCGGCCGACCCGCAGCCGACCCGAAACCGACCCGCAGCCGACCCGAAACCGATCCGCAGCCGACCCGGAAGCGGCCCGCGGCCACCCCGGAACCGGCCCGAACGCCGTGCGCTACAAGCCCCCGCGCGCCAACCTTGCCCGCAACTCCGGGTCCGGACCGGCCGTAGCCGCTCCGGTCAGCAGCCCGACCGCCACCAACACCACTGGAAACTCGGCCACATAGTCGATCGACGCCTGCACCACGAACGCGGTGAACGTCGCCGACCCGACCACCACCACCGCAACCGGCTGCGGCGAGCGCCACAACCGCACGTACACCCACCCCACCAGCGCGACCAGACACAGCGCGCCGGGCACTCCCTGCTCGGCGCTGTGCCGCAGCCACAACGAGTGTGCCGAGTGCACATCCGCATCCGAACTCGCGGTCGGACTGTTCGTCACGAACATCCCCGGACCCATGCCGCGCAGCGGATGACTGTTCGTCAGATGCACGCCGTCGCCCCACAGTTGCACCCGACGCTCGGTCAGCCCCGCCTGGGCGGCGCCCTTCAGGCCACCTGTGCGAGTACCGAGCGCCCCGAGCACCACGGTGCCCAGCGCCACGCCGACGACACACACCGCCGCCACCAGTACGACCATGCCCTTGCGATACGCCGACGCCGACAACAAGCCGGCCAACAGCACGACAACCGCGCCCACCGCCGCCGCCACCGAGCGCGTCGCGAACGCGGCAAGTACCAACAACCCTGCCAATACCAGGATTTCGCCTCGACGCCGATCGGATACGGCGAACAGGGCGGTCAGGCACGCCCCACCCACCGCCTGCGCAACCAACGCGCCGTTCGCGTTCCCGTAGTGCAACGGCGGCGCCGTCGCATCCCCGCTCAACGCGCCCGGCCACAACACCAACATCCCCGCAACCGCGCCGGCGACCACCGCCGGCGCAAGTAACGCGCAACGCGCGCCGAGCAACCGCCCCAGCACATACCCGCCGACCGCGGCCAACAGCGCGAGCAAGAACGCCTCCGGCTCGCCGGCCCGATTCGCCGCCGCCACCAGCGCCCACATCGCGGTCGCCGCGACCACGGCCGTACCCAACAGGTCAAGCCGGGACAGATACCGTGCCGAACTCCGGACCTGCTGGTCCCGTTCCCGGTCAGTCCCCACCGCACAACCCGCTTCCGCTCGACGATCCGGACCCACCCGTACCGCGCCCACGTGCGCGTGCGCTCATCCCGGCCGTCCGACGGTGCCAGGATGTCCCCCATGCCGCTCTACATCTGCGGGGCCGGCGGCGTCGGCCGCGAAGCCCTCGACGCCGCGCTCGCCACCACGCTCACCGTCACCGCGTTCCTCGACGACGCCCGCGCCGGCGAGAAGGTGCGCGGCCTGCCGGTGCTGCGCCCGAGCGAAGTCGACTTTGGCGACTACCTGGTCGGCATCGCCGCCCCGGCCGCCCGCGCCCGACTGGCCCTCCTGCTCGACGAACGCGGCCTGCGCGCGGTCACCCTGGTGCACCCGCGCGCGGTGATCTCGCCCGAGACCGTGATCGCCGCCGGCTGCCTGATCCAGGCCAACGCGCACATCTCCAGCAGCGTCACCCTGGGCCCGCACGCGCAGGTCCACTACAACGCCACCATCGGACACGACGCCGTGCTCGACGCACGCGGCACCGTGTATCCGGGCGCGAACATCTCCGGCAACGTGCACCTGTGCCAGGACGCCACCGTCGGTAGCAACGCCGTGGTCCTGCAAGGGCTGACCGTCGGCGCCGGCGCCTTCGTCGGCGCGGGAGCCGTGGTCACCCGCGACGTACCGGCGGGCACCACCGTGGTGGGCTCACCCGCTCGACCGCTACGCCCGCGCGAGGACCGGCTCAGCTGAGCCGAGACCGGAACCACGCGACCGTCTGCGCGAGCCCGTCCCGCAACTCCACCGGCTCCGCGGTCGGGAACAGTGCGCGCAGCCGCGACCCGTCCGCCTGCGAGTCCCGCACGTCGCCGGGCCGGGGCGGCACGTGTTCGACCCGGACCGGCCGCCCGAGCACCTGCGTCAACAGGTCGATCAACGCGTTCAGCGAAGTCCGCGAACCGAACGCCAGGTTGACCGGGATGTCCGAGACCACCCGGCGCAGCACCGCGTCCGTGAGCACCGCACAGACGCTCCCGATGTTGGTGAAGTCGCGCGTCTGCTCACCGTCGCCCTGCACGGACAGCGGCCGACCGGCCAACGCCGCGTCCACGAACCGCGGAATCACCGCCGCATAGGCGTGATCGGCCGGCTGGCCGGGGCCGAAGACGTTGAAGAAGCGGAACGGCAGCACCGGCAGGCCGTAGCAGTTGCCGTACGCGAGCAGATACGACTCGGTGGCCAACTTGCTGACCGCGTACGGGCTCAGCGGCGCGGTGCGCATGTCCTCCCGCTTGGGCAATTCGCGATTGGCGCCGTACACCGACGACGAGGACGCGGCCACCACGTGGATGTTCCCGGCCCGCCGAGCCGCCTCCAGCACCTCGAGGGTGCCGGTCGCGTTGGCGTGATGGCTGGCCAGCGGCGCCTCCACCGAGCGCGGCACCGACGGCAACGCCGCCAGATGCACCACCGCATCCGCGCCGGCGAACGCGTGGTCGAGCAATTCCGGCTCCAGGATCGATCCCTGATGGAACGTCACCTTCAAGCCGGCCAGACTCTCCAGCGACCCCGTGGACAGGTCGTCGACCACGTGCACGTCGCGCACGACGTCGTGGTCCTGCAACGCGGCGGCCAGATTCGAGCCGATGAAACCGGCGCCGCCGGTGATCACTACCTTCACAAAGTCCCCCCGGACCGTCGTGCGGAACCATCCCCGCCAGAGCCTGTGTTTCGAACTCCCCCAAGTCCGACCCGAGGCCGGCCCGCCCCCGGTCCCCGCACTGTACCCACGGCCCGCTTCACGAGAGGGCAAAACCCGGACAACAGGCCGGAACGTGCGCCACACTTTCCCCTATCTCGGACCCGGGACACCGCCCCGGTTACCGAAGTTGGGGTGGGGGACACTCATGAACATGCCCAGGCTGCGGCTGCGCAGAGCAACGATTCCGACGCTGATCGCGTTGTTGCTCGCGCTGACCGTCGCGGCACCGAATACACCGAAGGCATCCGCGGGGCCGTGTGACGCGCCGGTCACGAACGCGGTCGCCTGTGAGAACAGCAAGACCGGCAACCCGCGTACCGAATGGGACGTCAGCGGCGCCGGCAGCAGCTCCATCCAGGGATTCTCCACCGATATCAGCGTCAACGCCGGTGGCCAGATCAAGTTCCGGATCGACACCACCGCGAGTTCCTATCGCGTCGATATCTACCGGCTCGGTTGGTACAACGGCAACGGCGCCCGCAAGGTCTACACGATCCCGGCGTCGGCGGTGACCCCGCGTCAGCAGTCGAACTGCGACACCGACAACCTGGTGACCGGGCTGATCGACTGCTCGAACTGGACCGACTCCGCGTCCTGGACCGTACCGGCCGACGCGGCATCGGGCTACTACATCGCCAAACCCACGCGCACCGACGGCACTTCCGGAGCGAGCCACATCCCGTTCGTGGTCCGCAACGACGCATCGCACTCGGCGCTGCTGATGCAGGCATCCGATACCACCTGGCAGGCGTACAACGCGTACGGCGGCAACGACCTCTACACCGGACGGCCGGTGGGTCGGGCGTACAAGGTCAGCTACAACCGGCCCTTCACCACGCGCGCCGACAACCCCGCGGACTCGTTGTTCAACGCCGAGTTCGCGATGCTGCGATTTCTGGAGCGCAACGGCTACGACGTCACGTACTCGACCGGTGTCGACACCGATCGACGCGGCCAACTGATCACGAACCACAAGGTGTTCCTGTCGGTGGGCCATGACGAATACTGGTCCGGCCCACAGCGGGCCAACGTCGAGGCAGCCCGCGACGCGGGCGTCAACCTCGCCTTCTTCTCCGGCAACGAGGTGTTCTGGAAGACCCGTTGGGAGAACGGCGGGATCAACGGCAACGGACCCGACCACCGCAACCTGGTGGCGTACAAGGACACCCACGCCAATCAGTCGATCGACCCGCTCGGCCCGTCCGTGTGGACCGGCACCTGGCGCGACCCGCGATTCTCGCCGCCCGGTGACGGCGGCCGGCCGGAGAACAACCTCACCGGCACCATCTTCACCGTCAACTGCTGTACGACCGACATGAACGCCAACGGCGCGGACGGCCGGCTGCGACTGTGGCGGAACACCCGCCTGGCCACCCTCGGCCTCGCCGCACAAACCACACTCGGAAGCGGAACCCTCGGCTACGAATGGGACTCCGACCTGGACAACGGCGCCCGACCCGCAGGCCTGATCCGGCTCTCGACCACGGTCAAGTCCGGCATGTCGGTGCTCCAGGACCAGGGTTCGACCTACGCCGACGGCAGTTCGACGCACAGCCTGACCCTGTACCGCGCACCCAGCGGCGCCCTCGTCTTCGGCGCGGGCACCGTGCAGTGGGCCTGGGGCCTGGACGTCTACCGGGTCGGCGCCAACGGCACCGTGGACACCGCGATGCAGCAGGCCACCATCAACCTCTTCGCCGACATGGGCGTGCAGCCCGGCACGCTGATGGCCGGCATGGTCGCGGTCGTCAAGAGCACCGACACCACGCCGCCCACCTCGACCATCACCGCACCCACCAACGGCGGCAGCCTGCCCGCCAATGCCAACGTGACGATCACCGGCACCGCCACCGACACCGGCGGCAAGGTCGGCGGCGTCGAGGTCTCGGTGGACAACGGTGCCACCTGGCACCCCGCCACCACCGGCCGGGACAGCTGGACCTACGTGTTCACCACCGGCCCGGGCGGCTCGCTCACCATCAAGACCCGGGCCACCGACGACAGCGCCCGCACCGAGACCCCGTCCGCCGGCGTCACCGTCACCATCGGCGGCCCGCCGCAACCCGTCGTGTGCCCGTGCACCCTGTGGACGCCGACCGACCAACCCTCGTCCGGGCCCGACCCGGACACCGCCGCCACCGAACTCGGCGTCAAGTTCCAGCCCGACCGGGCCGGCTTCATCACCGGAATCCGCTTCTGGAAGGACGCCGCGAACACCGGCACGCACACCGGGACGCTGTGGTCCTCGTCCGGCACCCGACTGGCCACCGCCACGTTCATCGGCGAAACCGCGTCCGGCTGGCAGCAGGTGGGCTTCGATCAGCCCGTACCGGTCACCGCCGGCACCACCTACGTGGCGTCCTACCAGGCGCCCAACGGCAGGTACAGCGCCGACCAGGGCGGCCTGACCAACGCGCACATCCGCGGCCCGCTCACCGCGCCGGCGAGCAATACCGCCGGCGGCAACGGGGTCTACCGCTACGGCACCGGATTCCCGACCTCGACCTGGAACGACGCCAACTTCTGGGTCGACCCGGTGTTCACCACCTCCAACACCACCCCGACCGGCCCCGCACCGGTGGTCACCGTGATCAGCCCGGCGGACGGGGCGAACTTCGCCCCGGTCGGCGGCAACCTCACCGCGACCTTCGACCTCGCGGTCCAGCCCGCGACGATCGTGTGGTCACTCACCAAGTCGGACAACAGCACCGTCGCCGGCACCGCGAGCTACAACGCCGCGACCAGGATCGCGACGTTCGATCCGACCACCGACCTGACGCCGGGCGCGTCGTATTCGGTCACCCTCAGCGGCGCGCAAACCGCCGAAGGCACCCCGATGGCGCCCAGATCGTGGTCGTTCACCACGGCCGGCAGCACGCCGCCGCCGACCTGCAACCCGTCCTGCACGATCTGGCCCGCCACCGCGACGCCGGCCGTGCTCTCCGACACCGACACCACCGGCATCCAACTCGGCGTCAAATTCAGCAGCACCGTGCCCGGCAGGATCACCGGACTGCGGTTCTACAAGGGCCCCGGCAACACCGGCACGCACACCGGAACGATCTGGTCCACCCAGGGCAGCATCCTGACCAGCGAGGTCTTCAGCGGCGAAACCGCCTCGGGCTGGCAACAGGTGAACTTCACCCAACCGGTCCAGATCGCCGCCAACACCACCTACGTGGCCTCGTACTACGCCCCCCAGGGCCGGTACTCCTCCACGGAGGGCGGGTTGACGTCGGCCGGCGGCACCGGGCCGATCAAGGCATCCGCGTCCGGGAGCGTCGGCGGCAACGGCGTGTACGTCTACGGGACCGGTTTCCCCACCAGCACCTGGAACGACAGCAACTACTGGGTGGACGTCGTCTTCACCACCAACTAGCCAACAGCGGTGCCGGATCACCCAATGGACCCGGCACCGGGCATGCAACCGACCGACGCACCGCGGTGCCGGGTCACCCCAGCGACCCGGCACCCGGTGCGGCACCGGCACCGAACCGGCAGCCGGCGGTACCGATCCGCCGGCGGCCGCCTCGGGAAGCGCACGGCGACCCGGCTTGGGCGCGCCGCTCGCCCCTCCCGAACCCACGAACCGACCGTCATGCCATTGAGGAGCACCAACTCGATGAAGGCTGCCCGCGCCAGGACCAGATCGGGTCACCGACAACGCAGAGGGACGTGGACGAGCATCGCGTTCGCCGCGATCGGCGCGTTGTTGTTCACATTGTTCGCACCGATCACCGCGGCGCAGGCCGCACCATGCAGTCCGTGCTCGTTGTTCGCCGGCGCCACCCCGAGCGGCGCCGTGACCGACACCGACGCGGTGGCCGTCGAGGTCGGGGTGCGCTTCAAACCCGACAGCAACGGCACGATCACCCAAATCAGGTTCTGGAAGGACGCCGGCAACACCGGCACCCACACCGGCCGGATCTGGAACACCGCGACCGGCACCGCGACTTCGGTAACCTTCATCGACGAGAGCGCGTCCGGCTGGCAGACCGCGATCTTCACGACCCCGATCCCGGTCGCCGCCGGGTCGACCTACATCGCCTCCTACGTCGCGCCGGTCGGCCGCTACACGGTCACCGACAACTTCTTCGCGACCGACCACACCGTCGAGCAACTCGTTGCCCCGGCGAGCAACGGCAACCAGGGCAACGGCGTCTACACCTACAACCCCGGCGGCGGCATGCCGACCGACTCGTACCAGGCCGGCAACTACTGGGTGGACGTCTCCTTCGTCCCCGGCGCCGACACCACGCCGCCCACGGTCACCCAGACCACCCCGGCCGCGGGCGCCACCGGAGTGGCCACCGCCGCACCGCTGTCCGCGGCCTTCAGCGAGCCGGTACAGCCCGCCACCGTGCAGTGGGCGGTCACCCGGACCGGCGGCCCGGCCGTCGCCGGCACCGCGACGTACAGCGGCAACACCGCGACCTTCCAGCCCACCTCGGCGCTCGCCGTGTCCACCGGCTACACCGTCACGGTCACCGGCGCCAAGGATGCCGCCGGCAACACCATGGCCACCAAATCCTGGTCCTTCACCACCGGCACCGGCAGCAGCCAGTCCGTGGAGACCAGCATCTGGACCGGCCCGGTCAGCCCGAGCACGCCCAACCAGACCGACAACAACAGCGTCGAGGTCGGGGTCAAGTTCCGCACCACCACCGACGGCCAGATCAAGTCGATCAGGTTCTGGAAGCTCACCGGAAGCACCGGCCCGTACGCGGTCAGCCTCTGGGACAAGAACACCCAGACCCGCCTGGCCACCGTGCCCAACGTGAACCGGACCGGCAGCGGCTGGCAGACCGTCGATCTGCCCACCCCGATCACCGTGCACGCCGGCGTCACCTACGTCGCGTCCTACTTCGCGCCCAACGGCAACTACCCGGCCAACACCGGCTCGTTCTCCCAGCCCGTCGGCAACTCGATGATCACGGCCCTGGCCGACGGCGTCGACGGCGGCAACGGCGTGTACAAGTACAACGCCGGCAGCGTCTACCCGACGGACAGCTGGAACGGCAGCAACTACTGGGTGGACGTGGTCTTCAGCACCAACGCCGAGGACACCGTCGCCCCTGCGGTCACCGACATGACGCCGACGCCGAACGCCAACGGCGTGCTCTCCGGCATCCAACCCTCGGTGACCTTCAGCGAACCACTCAAGCCCACGGGCCTGAGCTTCGTGCTCAAGCGCAACGGCACGGTCGTGCCCGCCGAACTCGAACTCGACAATCCGACCACACCAACCCAGCTCACCCTCAAGCCGAACGCCGAACTGGCCTACGGCACGCCGTACACACTCACTGTGAGCGGCATCAAGGACCGCTCCGACAACGCGATGTCGGATGCCACCTGGACCTTCACCACCGGCCAGGCCCCGCCGACGCCGCCGTGCGACGCGCCCAACACCGGCCCGATCCTGGTGATCAAGGCCGACTCCAATCCGTTCAGCTGCTACTACACCGAGATCCTGCGCAGCGAGGGCCTCAACTCGTTCGCGGTCAAGGACGCGAGCGCGGTCACCGCTCCCGTACTCAACGGTTACACCACCGTCGTGCTCGGCGACTTCGCACCCTCGGCGCAACTGGTCACCGACCTCACCACGTGGGTCAACGCGGGCGGCAACCTGATCGCCATGCACCCGCGCGCCGCCCTGGCCGGTCTGCTGGGCCTCGGCACCTCCGGCGGCTTCCAGGCCAACCAGTACATGAAGGTCGACAGCGGCACCGCCGCCGGCGCCGGCATCTACAGCCAACTGAGCATGCAGTACCACGGGCCCGCCGACGTCTGGACGGTTCCCGGCGGCGTCGGCACGGTCCGGGTCGCGGACCTGTACACCCGCACCGGCACCACGCCGCTCGGCCCGGCCGTGACCACCCGCACCGTGGGCAGCGGCACCGCGTCCGCGTTCACCTACGACCTGGCCCGCTCGATCGTGCAGACCCGCCAGGGCAACCCGGCCCAGGCCGGCGTCGAGAACGACAACTTCTCCGACAGCGGCGGCCCGCTGATGCGCGCCGACGACATGTTCTATCCGGACTGGATCGACCTCAGCCGGGTCCAGGTCCCGCAGGCCGACGAGCAGCAGCGCCTGTTCGCCAACCTGATCGAACTCGGCAACCGCGCCAAGGCCCCGATCCCGCGGACCTGGTACCTGCCCGGCAACGCCGCCACGGCTGCGCCCGACCTGCTCAAGGTCGTGATGGTCTCCACCGGCGACAACCACGGCCAGAACCTCAGCGACATGCAGGGCAGGGTGACCCGCTACAACAACAACAGCTCCGACCCGGCCTGCGCGAGCCCGATCGCCGCGCTGCGCGACGCCGCGGTGCGCAACTGGAAGTGCATGCGCGGCACCATCTATGTCTGGGGCCCGGGACCCCAGGGCACCCAGGCGCCCTCGGTGTCCGACGTCCAGAACTGGACCGCACAGGGCTTCGAGATCGCCCGCCACGTGGACGAGAACGGCAGCTGCCCGCAGCTACGCGCAGGCGCGTCCCAGACGGACATCAACGCCGAGCTCGGCGCGGTGTACGAGAACAGCCTGGACGACTTCACCCGCTATGCGCCCCTGAAGCCCACCACCAACCGCACACACTGTTTGACCTGGCCCGACTGGAGTTCGAACGCCACGATCGCCCGGGCCAAGGGAATCCGGCTCGACACCAACTACTACTACATGCCGGATTACTGGAAGAACACGTGGGGCGGGCCGCTGATGAAGGCGAGCCCCGGCTTCTTCACCGGTTCCGGCTTCCCGATGCGATTCACCGACCCTAGCGGTCAAATGATCGACATCTACCAGGGCACCACGCAGATCAACGACGAATTCCAGCAGGTCTACCCGGACACCTTCGACCAGCTCGTCAACGGCGCCAACAACGACGGCTTCTACGGCGCGTTCGTGATGAACAACCACACGGACTCGGCGAACGCCAACGGCGGAGTGGGCAACGTGGGCCAGCTCGACATCGAGCAGGCGCTGATCGCCTCGGCCAAGGCGAAGAACGTCCCGATCGTTTCGGCCAAACAATTGCTGGACTGGACCGACGCCCGAAATGCCTCCACGATCACCGGCCTCAACCGGGTCGGCAACTCGGTCACGTTCACGGTCAACCAGAACGCGGCCGCGAACAACCTGATGACGATGCTGCCGACCACCGGCTCGGGCGGCACCACCCTCACCGCGCTCTCCCGCGGCGGCTCCGCGGTCACCTTCCAGAAGACCACCATCAAGGGCATCGAGTACGCCGTCTTCGACGGGACCTCCGGCGCTTACACGGCGACCTACGCCAACCCGGTCGCGCCGCAGATCGCCCAGGCCAAGGCGGCCCCGGCGGCGGACGGCTCGGGCACGCTGACCTGGACGACCGACGTGCCCTCGACCACCGAGGTGCAGCTGGGCACCAAGCCGGACCAGCTGCCGATCACCCAGAAGAGCGTGGAGACCGCGGGCGAGCACAAGGTCGCCCTGGGCGCGCTCAAGCCCGACACCACCTACTACTACCGACTCACCTCGGAGAACGCGAAGGGCGAGCGCAGCGTCTGGCCCGCCCCGAACGCCAAGCCCGCCGAGTTCCGCACGCCCAAGGCCGACCGCAAGGCGCCGGTGATCAGTGACGTCTCGGTCAAGACCTGGCCGGACGGCAGCGCCGACCTGACCTGGAAGACGGACAAGCCGACGACCACATCGGTGCTGCTGGGCGACAACCCGACATCGGTCCGACCGGTGTACGCGGACCGGAAGCAGTCGACCACCGAGCACCACGCCAAGCTCGGCCACCTCGGCTCGGGCAGGACGTACGCCTTCAGCCTCGCGGGCGTCGACGCGGCCGGGAACGAAGGGACCTGGACAGGCGGCGGTGGAAAGAAGAAGGACACCGCACGGCTGGCGATGCCCAGGCCGGGTGTCGCCGAGACCGGCGCGTTCGACTTCACCAACGGCACCGTGTCCGGCGGAGCGGTGAGCGGTGACCGGCCGGATGCGCTCACCCTGGACAAGGCTCCGACCGGTACGTACGTGTCGAAGCCGTTGGACGCCGGCCAAATGGTGACGTGGCTGGCGGGTGACTGGCAGGCCGAGATTCCCAAGGGCACCACGCTGCGGGTATCGGTGCGGACCGGAACGACGGCCGTCCCGGACGCGAGCTGGACGCAATGGAAGGACCTGACCCGACCGGGCGACACGGTCGGCAGTGCGTCGCGTTTCCTGCAATACCGGGTGGAGCTCACCGGCACCGGCCGGGCGCTTCCCACGCTGAAGGGCATCGGCTTCACCAACGACGGCACCGTCACGACCACGCCTGCGGTGACCGAGGCGGGCCCGAACACGGTGCCGGGGCCGAAACCCCTGACGGGGAAGGGGCGTTGACCTTCGGCTGATCCCGTGGGGACGGTACGAGCGGCCGGGCCCGGAGCGATTTGGCGCTCCGGGCCCGGCCGTGTACTGTTGCGAAGTCCGCCCGGGAGGCGAGCAAATCCACGATCACCGATTAGGCGATCGGGAATGTGCTCCGCTAAAGTCTGCGGGCGCCGCCAAATGCCTCGGAGAATGTAAATTCCCGATGCCCGAAGCGGTGAGCGAAGCAGGCCGAAAGGACTGCTAAGCTCGAAGAGCCGGAAGCCGGGGAAACGAAAGTTTCGAAGGCGGAAAGCAATGGACGAAAAGCGGGTCGCAGGATCTGCTAGAGTCCGGAAGGCGGAAAGCGCGGAAACGCGGTGGAAGCCGAAAGCGAGGAAAGCGAAGCCGCCGA
>NZ_JBEXCV010000126.1:0-26906 GCF_040605455.1 Embleya sp. NPDC005575
GATCTCCGCGGGCCTGGGCCCGGGGCCGCGATTCGCCGGCCGAGGCGCCGTCGGCCGGCGCGCCGGACTTGCCGCTTGCGGGACGGCCCAGCCGGCGCAGGCCGGCCTCGTAGCGCCGCCGCTCCTGCACGCGCAGGTGCACGATGTACGCGGACAGCAGGACACCGGGCACGGCCGGCAGCCACACCCACGCGAAGCCGGCCACACCAGCCAGGATCGCGCCGGCGGTGAAGGTCGCGAACAGGGTCGCGATGACCCGTCGGCGCCGGGTGAGCAGCACGGCCCGGCCCTCGTCCCGGCGCAACGGCACGGAGGGGCGCTTGGCCGCGCCGGCCTTGGCCGAGGGCACCGACCCGGGGATCGCGGCCGGCTGCTGCGGCGCGGCGGGCTTGGCCGAGTGCTGCCGAGCGCGCGGCGGTTCGGCGCCGCCGCGCCGCTCGGGCGCGTCCGTGCCCTCCTCCGCGGGCGCACGGGCCTCCGCGAGTACACGGGCGGAGCGGCGCTCGAAGGCGCCGCGACGGGAGAGGATGCGAATCGCGGTGGTGAATCGCTCGGTCGGCCGGGCCTCGTTGAGCTCGTCCTGTCGGCGAAGCCACATGGGCACCAGATAGGCAGCCCAGGCCCCCACGATCGCTGCGTAGATCAGGCCGCTGCCGTTCACGCTTCACACGCTAAGCCGGATGGGCACCGCATCGTCGGATTAGGCACGGTGTGTCGCCCGATCCGCGGTGATGCCCATGTGACGAATGTGACTGGCGAGACGATCGAGGCGACCAAATCCCCCAAATCACCCGAACCAGCCGAAATATCCGAGAAGCCCGGACCAACCGAATTCACCGAGAAGCCCGACGCGGCCGTAATCACCGGGACGCCCGAGATGCCGGGAGCCGGCGTGGCTCCCGAGGCCCCTCGGGCAGCCGTTCTCCCGGGGGTGCCGGGGTCTGCCGAGGTGACACCGCTCATATCTCCCGCAGAGTAGCGAAATCGCAAGATCGATGTGTCGATATGGCGGGATCGACATCGAAGAGATTCCGGCTACGCGGAGATCCCCTCGGGCAAGGATTCCACTACCAGGTGAATCCCCGGCTCTCCCGATAGGCGCGCCACCGCATCAACAGGCCCTCCGGGACCTCCTCGGCGTTCAACGCGTATGCGAGGTGATCGCGCCAGTCACCGTCGATGTGCAGATAGCGCGGGCGCAGGCACTCCTCGCGAAATCCCAGCTTGTCCACCACCCGTCGACTGGCCCGGTTCTCCGGCCGGATGCACACCTCCAGGCGATGGATGCCGAGCCGGAAGAAGCAGTGGTCGGACACGAGTGCGACCGCCGTCGGCATCACGCCCAGCCCGGCGACCCGTTCGTCCACCCAGTAGCCGACGTGCGCCGAGCACATCGACCCCCAGGTGATCCCGGCGACCGTGACCTGACCGACCAACTGCCCGTCGTACAACACCACGAACGGCAGCATCCGGCCGGCGCCCGCCTCGGCCCGCAGGAAGCGCACCATCTGCCGAAACGTCGGCCGCCGACCGGCGGCGGAGCCCGGCGGCACGGTCGCCTCCCAGCGGCGCAGCCACTCCCGGTTGCGGGTGTGCACCTCCTGCCAGGCGACCGCGTCCCGGGCGCGGATCGGGCGCAGGGTGACCCGGCCCTCGGTGAGTTCCACCGGCCACCCGCGGGTCAGTGCGTGCCCCATGGCGGCTGCTGCGCCCCTCCGTAGCCCCCGCCGCCCTGGAACCCGCCGCCCGCGCCGCCACTCTGGTAGCCACCCCCGCCGCCGAAGCCGCCCTGGTAGCCGCCGCCTCCGGGCGCGGGCTGCTGCCCACCGCCGCCGAACCCGCCACCACCGCCGCCGCCGCCGAACCCGCCGCCCTGCTGGTGGTCGCCGCCCTGGAGCTGGGACACCACGTGCGGCAGCACCTTGGCCAGCACGTTGATGCCGTCCTGCGCGCCGCCGGGCGAGCCGGGCAGGTTGACGATCAGGCTGCGGTAGGTCCAGTGCGAATCCTGGGTGATCGCGACGCCGGCGATGCCACGCGACAGGATCGAGGTCGGCACCTTGTCGAAGTTCTCCATCCGGATCGCCTCGGCGATGCCCGGCACCTCGTAGCTGATCACCCGGCTGGTCATCTGCGGAGTCTGGTCGAACGGGTTGAGCCCGGTCCCCCCGGTCGTGATGATCACGTCGTAGTGGCCCGCGACCGCGTCCCGCAGCGCCTGGGCGACGGGCTCGCCGTCGGGCACGATCTGCGGGCCCCGCGTCTCGAAGCCCAGTGCCTGCAGCCCGCGCACGATCACCGGACCGCTCTCGTCCCCGTAGGTCCCGGCCGCCGCGCGCGTGGACACGGTGATCACCATGGCTCGCATCAGACTTGCCCTCCGTCCCGTTGTGTGGCCGCTGCCCCGGTGTCCCGTTGCCAGTCCCCGGAGGCGCCGCCCGTCTTCCGCTCGACCCGCACGTCGGTGATGACCGCGCCCGGGTCCACTGCCTTGATCATGTCCACGACCGTGAGCGCCGCGACGGAGACCGCGGTCAGCGCCTCCATCTCGACGCCGGTGCGGTCGGCGGTGCGCACGGTCGCGGTGATCTCCACCGCGTCGTCGTGCACCGTCAGGTCCACCGCGACGCCGTGCAACGCGATCGGGTGGCACAGCGGCACCAGGTCGGGCGTGCGCTTGGCCGCCATGATGCCCGCGATCCGTGCGGTGGCCAGTGCGTCACCCTTGGGCATGCCCTCGCCCCGCAGGAGTTCGACCACGCGCGGCGATACGAGCACCCGGCCCGAGGCCGAGCCCGTGCGGACCGAGATCTCCTTGGCCGTGACGTCCACCATGCGGGCCGCGCCGGCCTCGTCGAGGTGCGTGAGGTTCTTGGCGCCGCGCGTCAACTTTCCACCCCTACGGTGAGCCCCCCATGCGGTGGGCGTCGAACTGCCGTGTGTCGGACTGCCCGGCGTATCGGACCGCCGTGTCGTGCTGGGGCAACGTTAGAGGCACAACCGGGCGGCCCGCATGCGCGGGGCCGCCCGGACGGGGGTCACGGCGCTCAGCCGAGCAGCATCACGGACACCTCGGCGCCCTCGGCGACCTCGGTGACGTCGGCGGGAAGGGTGATCAGCGCGTTCGCCTTGGCCAGGCTGCCGAGCAGGTGGGAGCCGGTGCCGCCGACCGGGTCCACGGTGCCCTCGCCGACTCCCGCGACCGGCGGGGTGTACCAGGCGCGCAGGAACTGACGCTTGCCCTCGGGCGACTTGAGCGCCGCGGAACAGGTGGCCCGGACGATCGGCCGCTCGGTGACCTCGGCGCCCTGCATCCGCAGCAGCGCCGGACGGACGAACACCTCGAAGGAGACGAACGCGCTGACCGGATTGCCGGGAAGGGTGAAGATCGGCGTCTCGTCCGGGCCGATCACGCCGAAACCCTGCGGCATCCCCGGCTGCATCGCGACCTTGCCGAACTCGACCGTGCCCAGCTCGGAGAGCACCTCCTTGACCACGTCGTAGGCGCCCGCGCTGACGCCGCCCGTGGTGACCACCACGTCCGCTCGGATCAGCTGGTCCTCGATCGTGTCGATCAGGATCTTCGGGTCGTCGGGTACGTTGCCGACCCGGTACGCGATGGCGCCCGCCTCGCGCGCGGCGGCGGTGAGCATGTAGCTGTTCGAGTCGCGGATCTGGCCGGGGCCGATCGGCCGGCCGGGCTGGGTCAGCTCGCTGCCGGTGGACAGGATGACCACACGCGGCTTGGGCCGCACCCGGATCCGCTCGCGGCCGATCGCGGCGAGCAGGCCGACCTGCGCCGAGCCGATCGCGCTGCCCACGTCCAGGACGGTCTGCCCGGCGGTGACGTCGCTGCCCCGGCGGCGGATGTACTGGCCGCTCTGCGGCGCCTTGGTGATCCGTACCGTCGGCATGCCCGCGTCGGTCCACTCGACCGGCACGATCGCCTCGGCGCCCTCCGGCAGCGGCGCGCCGGTCATGATCCGGGCACAGGTGCCGGAACCGATCGCGATCTTGGGCGCGTTGCCCGCGGCGATGTCGTCCACCACGTCGAGCACCACCGGATAGCGCTCGCCCGCGTCGGCGACGTCCGCGAGGCGCACCGCGTATCCATCCATCGACGAGTTGTCGAACGGCGGCAGGTCACCGGTGGCGGCGACCTCGTCGACCAGGAGGCTGCCGTGCGCGTCGAGCAGTTGCAGTTCGAGGGGGGCCAGCGGTTCGATCCGTCCGAGGATCCCGGTCAGGTGGTCCTCGACGCTCTTCATGCTTGCATCTCCTCGTTCACGTAACTCCGCAGCCAGGCCCGGAACTCGGGTCCCAGATCATCACGCTCGCATGCCAGCTTCACGATGGCACGCAGATAGTCGGCCCGGTCGCCCGTGTCGTACCGGCGGCCGGAGAAGAGCACGCCGTGCACCGTGCCGCCCTCGGCCGACTCGCGGCCCGCGAGCACCCGCAGGGCGTCGGTCAGCTGGATCTCGCCGCCCCGTCCCGGCTGTGTCTGTTCGAGCACGTCGAAGACCGACGGGTCGAGCAGGTAGCGGCCGATCACCGCGAAGTTGCTGGGCGCGGTGCCGGCTTCCGGCTTCTCCACGAGGTCGGTCACCCGCACCACGCCGGGCTCGGAGGTGCCCTCGGCCAGGGGCGCAACCGCCGCGCAGCCGTAGAGGTGGATCTGCGTCGGGTCGACCTCTATCAGGGCCACGACGCTGCCGCCGAGCTCGCGGCGCACCCGCAACATCGTGCTCAGCAGCGGATCGCGCGGGTCGATCAGGTCGTCGCCGAGCAGCACCGCGAACGGCTCGTTGCCCACGTGCGGGCGGGCACACGAGACGGCGTGTCCCAGGCCGCGCGGGTCGCCCTGCCGGACGTAGTGGATCGCGGCCAGCTCGCTCGACTCGCGGACCAGCTTGAGCCGCTCCACGTCCCCTTTGGCGGCCAGCGCGTGTTCGAGCTCGTACGCGCGGTCGAAGTGGTCTTCCAGCGGACGTTTGTTGCGCCCGGTGACCATCAGCACGTCGGTCAGCCCGGCGGCGACCGCCTCCTCGACCACGTACTGGATGGCCGGCGTGTCCACGACCGGCAACATTTCCTTGGGCGTGGCCTTCGTCGCCGGCAGGAAGCGGGTGCCCAGGCCGGCGGCGGGTACGACGGCCTTCGTGATGTGGAACGAGCGATGCGCAGGCATGGCCGCACACTAACGGGTGAGATCACCGGAGGACCCATGAAGCCCGCCGATTGGCCGGTTGTCGGCCGGTGGTGGGCTCCCGGCCGGATCCGGGCCGCAGAACCGGTCCCCGCCCGCGCGTTTGGCTCGGCCCAGCGCCCGGTCCGCGGCCCGCAGCAGGGTCGCGGCATGGGTGCCGTCCCCGGGCAATACGGCCATGCCGATCGCCATCGTCAGCCGCACCGGTTCGGCCCTCGCGCCGAAGGTGCCACGCCGCACGGCGTAGCACAGACGTTCGGCGACCTTGGCGGCGCCGGCCGCGTCGGTCTCGGGCAGCAGGATCACGAACTCCTCGCCGCCGTAGCGGGCGATCGTGTCCACCCGGCGGATCTCCAGGGCCAGCCGCTGGGCGACCTCGCGCAGCACCGCCCCCGCGCCCTGATGGCCGTGCCGCTCGTTGACGTCGCGAAAGTGGTCGAGGTCGAGCATGAGCAGCCCGAGCGGCCGGCCGAACCGGGTCGCGCGCATCACCTCGCGATCCAGCACGAGTTGCAGGTAGCGGTAGTTCCACACGCCGGTCAGCGGGTCGGTCACCGACAGCCGCTCCAATTCGGCGCGGCTGAGTTCGAGGCGGGTGACCTCGTGGCGCAGCTCGGGCAGCTCGTTGCCGGCGATGGCGCGCAGCCGGCGCACGGCGACCGCCAGTGAGCCGATCGCGACCGAGAGCGCGCCGACGAGCAGGATGATCAGAAGACGTTCGAAAGTCAGGCCCATGCGAGGTCCGGGTCGGGTGCGGTGGCGCGAACTGTGTCGATTGCGCGGACTCCTTCGATAACCCGTCCAAACACGTCATACAGGGAACAGCATGAAGGACATCCTCAACGACAAGGCCACGCTGAGGTCACAGTTGATGAACTCACGGTCACACACGGGGTCGGATCGGCGTGTCGCGGCGAGTCGCGCGCTCCGTGACGCGCTCCTCGCGCTCCCCGAGATGGCCGCCGCCGCGACCGTGGCGGCCTATGTGCCGGTGGGCTCGGAGCCGGGCGGCCGGGACCTGGCCGAGGACCTCGCCGCCGGGTCGACGCGACGCGTGCTGCTGCCGGTGCTGCTGCCGGACAACGACCTGGACTGGGCGCTCTACGAGGGGCCCGCGTCGCTGGTGCCGGCCGGCCGCGGGCTGCGCGAGCCGATCGGGCCGCGGCTGGGCGTCGATGGCGTGCGTACGGCGGACGTGCTGGTGGTGCCGGGGCTGGCGGTGGATCGGCGGGGTCTGCGGCTCGGGCGCGGCGGCGGGTCCTACGACCGGGCGCTGGCCCGGGTGCCGGCCTCGGCCGTGACGGTGGTGCTGCTCTACGACGACGAGGTGCTCGACCGGGTGCCGGCCGAGCCGCACGATGTGCCCGTGGACATCGCGGTGACGCCCGCGGCGGTGTACCGGTTCACCCGATAGCACCGCCGCGGGCCGCCGTCACGGGCCGGCCGGGGCCGGTGCGGCCGGGCCGGCCGGCTCCAGGGTCAGCCGGTGTTTGGCCGCCTTGTCCACCGCTGCGGGCGTGTACGCCCACGGCAGGGTCTTGCCCTTGCGCCACAGGTCGGTCTGGTCGGTGTAGTTGTCGTGCCAGACGTGTCCGGACGCGCCGGTGAGGTTGATCCAGCGGGACGCGTCCAGATCGGACAGGTCCACCACCATCCGCATCGACGGCACGGTGGTCACCTCGTAGCCCTGCGCGACGTTCCACCCGGTCGCGTTGACCAGGCCCTCGCCGCCGGACATCCGGTACGGGCCGCGGTTGAGCATGTACTTGACCACGCCCGGCCCCTCGGTGCCCAGCGTCTGGTTCTTCAGCGTCAGCGTGTGCAGCCGACCCCACGACCAGGTGTCGATGTCCTTGCCGAGCCGGGAGGTGAGGTCCTTCTTCGCCTCGGTCATCGCCTTGTGCAGCAGACCGTCGCGGGTGGTGATCGAGCCCGGGTTCTTGGAGATGTTCCACCACGGGCTCTCCGGGCTCGCCAGCAGCGTGCGAGCCACCTCGTTCCACCGGTCGCCGCCGTCGGGTTGCGCGGTCGAGTCGTCCCGGTCGCCGCACTGCACGTGACTGGTCGTCGGATTGCTCGCGCAGTCGTTGTCGGCCCGGACCGAGAACGGCATCTTGTCGCCGAACGCGAGCATCAGCACCTGACGCCACACCGCGTTGAAGTACGCGGCGGACTTGGAGTCGGCCTCGTTGCGCATGTCCCAGCCCCTGAGCAGGTCCTGCGCCTCGCGCACCCACGGATCGTCGATCCGGACGGCGAGCAGGTAGGGCACCAGCAACTGCGCGACCGGGTTGAGGTCGTCAGCCTGCATCTTCTGCATCATTGCCGGATCGATCTTGCCCGGAGCCTTGGTGATCATCTCCTCGATCCGCTGACTGCGCGCGCCGTAGCCCCAGTCGGAGGTGAGCAGGTACGGGTACGCCGGCGAGGTGACCGCGTTGTTGGCGGTGACGATGTAACCCTCCGGCGGGTCGTACACGTTCGGCAGCGAGTCGAACGGAATGGTGCCCGCCCAGTCGTACTTGGGGTCCCACCCGTACACCGGCCAGCGGCCGTCACCGGTGCGGCGCACCGGGATCTTGCCGGGCGCCTGGTAGCCGATGTGCCCCTCGACGTCCGCGTAGATCGCGTTCTGCGACGGCGCGTCGAAGTTCTTCAGCGCGGCCCGGAAGTCGTTCCAGTTCTGTGCCTTGTTCAGCTGGAAGAGCGCGTCCATCGAGGTGCCCGGATCCAGCGCGGTCCAGCGCAGCGCGACTGCGAAGCCCTCCTCGCGCTGGGGGCTCGGGTCCGGGATCGGCGCGTCCTTGCCGACGTCCTTCAACTCGTCGGACGCGTCCGACATGTCCGACAGGATCGGTCCGTGCCGGGTGGTGCGCACGGTGATGTGCCGATCGCCGCCGCCGGCCACCTTGATCGTCTCCTGGCGGACCTCGGTGAACGGCTCGTACTTGTTGTTGTAGAGCACGCCGTCGTCCTGGACCTTCTCCAGGTAGAGGTCGGTCACGTCGGCGCCGAGGTTGGTGAAGCCCCACGAGATCTTCTGGTTGTGGCCGATGATCACGCCCGGCATGCCGGAGAACGTGTAGCCGGAGACGTCGTATTGGCACTGCGGCCCGACCGTGCGGCAGTGCAGGCCCATCTGGTACCAGACCGAGGGCAGCGACGGGGACAGGTGCGGGTCGTTGGCCAGCAGCGGCTTGCCGGTGGTGGTATGCCTGCCCGCCACCACCCACGAGTTGGAGCCGACGCCGGAGGACTTCTCGCTGAACAGCGAGGGCAGTTTGGCCAGCGACTCGGACAGGCCGGCGAGTACGTTCTGCGCGCTCTTCGAGGGCACCGCGGGCGGCGCGTCCTGGACGAAGCGCTCGGTCTTGCCGTCCTTGGCGTCCTTGACGATCGCGCCGTCGCGCACGATCGGCTTGTTCACCTCGTACGGATACGGCGGGTAGAGCTCGTCGATCTGGTTGACCGTCAACTTGTCGGACAACAGCGCCCGGTCGATCTCGTCCTGCATGTTGGTCCGCAGGTCCCAGGCCATCGCCTTGAGCCAGGCGACCGAGTCGACCGGGGTCCACGGCTCGGCCTTGTAGCCGTCGTGCACGACGCCCAGCAGCGCGTACTCGAACGACGCGTCGGCGCCCTTGTGATCCTTGAGGTAGGCGTTGACCCCCTCGGAGTACGCCTGGAGGAACTTCTGCGACTCCGGCGGCAGCGCCGCGTACTCCTGCTCGGCCACCTTGCGCCAGCCCAGCGTGCGCAGGAACTTGTCGTTCTCCACCTGCCCGGAGCCGAACATCTCGGACAGCCGGCCCGCCGTCATGTGCCGGCGCACGTCCATCTCCCAGAACCGGTCCTGGGCGTGCACGTAGCCCTGCCCCCGGAAGAGGTCCTCGGACGTGTCGGCGTACACCTGCGGGATGCCCTCGGCGTCGCGGACCACCTCGACCTTGCCGGTCAACCCCGGGACCCGGACCGTGCCGGAGGTCTGCGGGAAGGAGTCGCGCGACAACTGCCAGCCCCACCAGCCGAGTCCGCCGATCGCGATGGCCAGCACCACGACCAGGACGATGACCGTCAACCGGAAACGGCGCCACGCCTTGGACGGCCCCTTGGGGGTCGTCGATCGTTCCTTGACCTTGGCGGTGGCGCCGGGCGCGGGCGCCTCGGCTGCGGCGGCGGGCTCGGGAGTGGGCTGGGGCACGGGGGCGGCCCGAGGCGTGACCTCGGGCTCGGCCCGCGGTGGCTCGGCGGCGCGAGGCGCGGGCGGCGCGGCGGGCGCGGGAATGGCGACGGGGGCGGGCGGCTCCGCGTACGGCTCGGGGGGCGTGTAGGGCTCCTGGGCGGCGTAGGACTCCTGTGGTGCGTACGGTCCTTGCGCGGCATACGGATCTTGCGGCGCGTACGGCTCGGATTCGCCATACGGCTCGGGCGCGGCCCGGCGCTCACGCTCCGCGCGTTCTTCCGCGCGCCGCTGGGCCGCGACCGGATCCGCCGCGGCCCACTGCGATGTGGGCCACTCGCCCGTGGGCCAGTCGTCCCACCCGGAGGATGAGGCGTCCTGGCCACCGGGGGGCTGCTCCGGGTCGGGCGTCTTCGAGGGAGGCATCAAGGTCCTTATGCGGTCGGTGCGGCAAGAGACACCTTAAAAGCCGAGCGTCGTCGGCATCACAGCCACGGGTACGAGACGGGACCCCTCTGGGGTATGGATCCTTCGCTTTGGTAAAATATTTGCCAGGCGTAGGTAATTCATCGCCGGTTCGCCGGCGCGGCAGGGCCCCCCTTCCCACGGCCCGCTGATTGCCTGCGCATCGCGGCGTCGCGGCTCTGCCCGTCGTCGCCTGCCTTCATGTTCTGCACTCCGTGCGGCCGCCTGGGGGGTGGCCGGACCGACGACCGCCGGAGGTGACGCACGTGTCCGTGCCCGAGCTCAACCAGGTCCTGCTCCTGGGTGCCATCGTCATGTTGTCCGCCGTCATAGCGGTGCGCCTGGCGACCAGAACCGGATTGCCGAGCCTGCTGCTCTACCTCGGACTCGGGATCCTGATCGGGGCCGACGGCCTCGGCATAGGTTTCGACAACGCCGAACTGACCCAAACGCTCGGCTACGCCGCGCTGATAGTAATCCTCGCCGAGGGCGGGATAGCGACCAGTTGGAAGGAGATCAAGCCGTCGGTGCCGGCGGCTGCGGTGTTGTCCACCGTAGGGGTCGGAGTGAGCGTCGCGGTCACCGCGTTCGCCACCCGGATCGTGCTGGACGTCGACTGGTCGACCGCGATCCTGATGGGCGCGATCGTCTCCTCCACGGACGCCGCCGCGGTGTTCTCGGTTCTGCGCAAGCTGCCGCTGCCGCATCGGCTGACCGGTCTACTGGAGGCCGAGTCCGGGTTCAACGACGCCCCGGTGGTGATCCTGGTGGTCACGTTCGCCCACGCGGGTCATGTCGAGCCGTGGTACCGGATCCTCGGCGAGATCGGCATGGAGTTGACCATCGGCGTGGCCGTCGGCCTCGCCGTGGGCCGACTCGGCGCGCTCGGCCTGCGCCACGTCGCGCTGCCGGCGTCCGGGCTGTACCCGATCGCGGTGATGGCGCTGTGCGTGCTCGCCTACTCCGGCGGCGCGCTGGCCCACGGCAGCGGGTTCCTCGCGGTCTACCTGACCGCGCTCGTGCTGGGCAACTCGCAGCTTCCGCACGGTCCCGCCACCCGCGGCTTCGCCGAGGGGCTCGGCTGGATCGCGCAGATCGGATTGTTCGTCCTACTGGGACTGCTGGTCACCCCGCACGAGTTGGCCGGCGCGGTGGTCCCGGCACTGGTGATCGGCACCATCCTGCTGCTGGTTGCCCGGCCGCTGTCGGTGCTGGTGACCACTACGCCGTTTCGCATACCGTGGCGTGAGCAGTTGATCCTGTCCTGGGCGGGGCTGCGCGGGGCGGTGCCGATCGTGCTCGCGACCATCCCGATCGTGAAGGACGTCCCGGACGCCCAGCGGTTGTTCAACATCACCTTCGTGCTGGTGGTGGTGTTCACCCTGGTGCAGGGGCCGACGCTGCCGTGGATAGCACGCAAGGCCGGCTTCGCGGGCGAGCAGGAGCCCACCGACCTGGGCGTGGAGTCCGCGCCCCTGGAGAAGCTGCAGGGGCACCTGCTGTCGGTCAGCGTGCCGCCGGGCTCGCGCATGCACGGTGTCGAGGTCGGCGAGCTGCGCCTGCCGCGCGGGGCCGCGGTCACCCTGATCGTGCGCGACGACGAGAGCTTCGTGCCCGAGCAGAGCACCGTGCTCCGGCACGGCGACGACCTGCTCGTGGTGGCCACCGACACGGTGCGCGACGACACCGAGGATCGACTGCGCGCGGTCAGCCGGGGCGGCAAGCTCGCGGGCTGGTTCGGGGTCAAGGGCGACACCTGAGGTACAATGGCGTGGTTGATTGCCATCGGGGCGCCTTCGGGCGCCTCGATCGCCGATCCCCTCCACACACCGACTCTGCCTGACGCAGGGCTGGCGTCGTGACCGCACGGCGGCCGAAGCACGGCTTCGGTATCTACCCCGGTGGACGCTTTCGAGGACAGCTCTCGGCGCACCGGGGTTTCCCATGTGCGTCACCAGGTGGCAGGAAGCGATATCCACGATGCCCACGCATCGGAACGCCGCACCCGTTCGCGGGGAGCGGTGCACATGATCTCCACGTACTCCTCGCTGCTGCGGACCCCGTCTGCATGGCGATTCCTGGCGCCCGCGCTCATCGCGCGACTGCCCTACGCGATGCTCGGCCTGGGCATCGTGCTGCTGGTCAAGCACACGACCGGTTCATACGGCACGGCCGGCGCGGTCTCCGCCGCCGCCGCCGTCGCGCTCGCCTTCGTCGGCCCGCAGACCGGTCGGCTCGCCGACCGCTTCGGCCAGGCGGCCGTGGTGGTCCCCGGGGCGCTGCTGCACGGCGCGGCGGTATCCGCACTGATCGTCGCCGCGCTCGCCGAAGCGCCGCTGTGGCTGCTGTTCACCACCGCGGTGCTCGCCGGCGCGACGGTGCCGCAGATCGGCTCGATGGTGCGGGCCCGCTGGGCCGCGCACCTGGAGCGCTCGCCGCTGCTGCCGACCGCGTTCGCGTTCGAGTCGGTGACCGACGAGTTCACCTTCGTGGTGGGACCGGTGGTGGCCACCTTCCTGGCCACCGGGGTGCACCCGGCCGCCGGTCTGGTCGTCGAGGCCGCGCTGACGGTGATCGGCTCGATGTTGTTCGCACTGCAACGCGGCACCGCGCCGCGGCGGGTGATCCGGGCTGCCGGCGACGCGCCGCGTGCGTCCGCGCTGCGGATCGGTGGCGTACGCCTGCTGGTGGTGGCCTTCGTGTGCATCGGCGGGGTCTTCGGGACCGTGCAGGTCTCGGTCACCGCGTTCGCCGAGGAGGTCGGCAGGCCCGGCCTGGCGGGCGCGCTGTACGCGGTCTTCGCGGGCGGCAGCCTGATCGCCGGTGCGGTCTACGGCGCGATCGCCTGGCGGCGGCCGGCGCACCGTCGCATGCTCGTGATGTTCGCGCTGCTGGCACTGGGGACCGCACCACTGTGGGCCATCCCCAGCGTGGGAATCATGGTGCCCGTCGCATTGCTGTGCGGACTGGCGATCGCACCGACGCTGATCACCGGGTTCACCCTGGTCGACACACTGGTCCCGGCCGAGGCCAAGACCGAGGCGTTCACGTGGCTGACCGGCGCGATCGGCTTGGGCCTCGCGCTGGGTTCGACGTTTTCCGGGATGCTGACCGACGCGCGCGGTTCGGGCGCCGGATTCGCGCTCACCCTGGCGGCGGCCGGCATCGGATTCCTGGTGGTGCTCACCGGGCAGCGACTGCTGCGACCGGGCGTTGATGTGACACCCATTACACCGCCGACCACGACCGTGGTGGACGGATCTCCGGTGAATGCTGCACCATTGGCACTCGACAGGTGAGAGTGCCAGTACCCAGCTGACCTGTCTGTCGAAGGAGGACCAGACCGTGCCGACGTACCAGTACCAGTGCACCGCCTGTGGCGAGGGCCTTGAGGCCGTCCAGAAGTTCACGGACGACGCGCTGACCGAGTGCCCCGCCTGCCAGGGCAGGCTGCGCAAGGTCTTCTCGGCGGTGGGCGTCGTGTTCAAGGGCTCCGGTTTCTACCGCACCGACAGCCGCGGCTCCAGCACGTCCTCGACGCCGGCGACCGCGTCGACCGGCTCTTCCTCGTCGGCTTCGTCGTCCTCGGACGGTTCCTCGTCCTCGGGCTCGTCGTCCTCGGCTTCCTCGTCCTCGGGCTCGTCGTCCTCGGGTTCCTCGTCCTCCTCGTCGTCCGGCTCGTCCGGTACGACGTCGACGGCGGCCTGACCCGATGGCGACCGGCGTGCTGCCGGCGGGAGTGGTTCCGGCCGAGATCGGCGTGATCGGCGGCTCCGGCTTCTACGCGTTCCTGGACGACGTGGTCGAGGTACACGTGGACACGCCGTACGGCGCGCCCAGTGACGCCGTGTTCCTGGGCGAGGTGGCCGGCCGTCGGGTCGCCTTCCTGCCCCGGCACGGCCGCGACCACTCGATCCCGCCGCACCGGATCAACTACCGCGCCAACCTGTGGGCCCTGCGCGCCGTCGGGGTGACACAGGTGCTCGCGCCGTGCGCGACCGGCGGCCTGCGCATCGAACTCGGTCCGGGCACGCTCGTGGTCCCCGACCAGCTGGTCGACCGCACCTCGGGCCGGACCCAGACGTTCTTCGACGGGCTGCCGCTCGCCGACGGGACCATCCCGCCGGTCGTGCACACCACGTTCGCCGACCCGTACTGCGCGGACGGTCGCGCGGTGGTCGCCGCCCAGGCACGCACGTCGGGCTGGGAGCCGGTGGACGGCGGCACGCTCGTGGTGATCGAGGGACCGCGCTTCTCCACCCGCGCCGAGTCCAGGTGGTACGCCGCCCAGGGTTGGTCGATCATCGGCATGACCGGACACCCCGAGGCCGTACTCGCCCGCGAACTCGGGCTCTGCTGCACGGCCATCGCGCTGGTCACCGACCTGGACGCGGGCGTCGAGGCGGGCGAGGGGGTCACCCACGCCGAGGTGATGGAGGTCTTCGCGGCCAACGTCGACCGGCTGCGCACCCTGCTGTTCGACGTGGTCGCGGCGCTGCCGAAGACGCGTTCGTGTGCGTGCGGCACGGCGGAGGTCGAGCGACCGGCATAGCGCCGCTCGGTGGGTCCGGTCGATCGGGTGTCGACCCTGTGTTCGTTCGTATTTGTGTTCGTTGCTGGTGAAGGCCGCTTCCCGGGTTCGGGAGGCGGCCTTTGTGGCTTTGTGGTGGGCGACGGCCCTTGTGGGGGCGGGCTTCGTGGTGGGGGCGCTCGTGGTGGGGGCGCTCGTGGTGGGGGCGCTCGTGGGGGCGCGGTGTTCGGCGGGTGGGGTTGTCACTCACACGAGTGAACGGGTTATCCCCAGGGGCGGAGTTGTACACAGGCGTCGGGGCACCTCGGCCGGGTCGGGACGTCGCGCGGCACGGTGGGAACGCGGCTCGACCCTCGTTTCCTGCCCCGGTTCCGGCGCGGGTCGGGCCGCACTCGCCCGCTGCCCGCGCTGGAGGTGTGATGTCCGCTTCGGGATCGTTCGGAGCCTCGCCCGGTCCCTCGTTCGGGCCGCCGCTCCGGTCGTCGCCGGCCCCGCTCGCCCGGACGCCGTGGCGGCGCGTGCTGGCCCGCCATCGACGTGGCCTGGCCGCGCTGTCGGCCGCCGTCGCGGTGCTCGCGGTGATCGTGGCGGTCCGCCCGGCGCCCGCGCCGACCGGACCGATCCTGGTGGCCGCGCGCGATCTGCCCGCGGGCAGCACTCCCGGGCCCACCGATCTGGCCCTGGTCGCGATGCCGACGTCCTTGCAGCCGGCCGGAGCTCTGCACGCGATCGGGCAGGCCGCCGGAGTCGCGCTGACCGGTCCGCTGCGCCGGGGCGAGCCGGTGACCGACGTCCGGGTGGCCCGCCCGGGCGGCCCGCGCGACACGGGCACGGTCGCCCTGCCCGCACGCTTCGCGGACGCCGACGCGGTGGCCGTACTGCGCCCCGGCGACCGGATCGACGTGCTGGCCGCGCCCGCGGCCGATCACCCCGGTCCGGCACGGCTGATCGTCCCCGCCGCGATCGTGGTGGCCCGACCGACCGCGACGGGCTCCTCGACCGGGGCCCTGCTGATCCTCGAAGTCCCCCGCGCGGTCGCCGCCGAACTCGCGGGCGTGGCAACGGGTCCGGTGCTGACCTATACCATCCACAGGTTTGTGGGCGGCCCTGTTGCCACGGATCGCGAATGACACCAAACTCGTGCGGGTTGTCCGGCGCCATCGGGTATTCAGCGATTACTACCGTCTTCGGTGTCGATCATCGACCGAATCGCCCCGACGAGGCTTCGACCGATCAAGATCGATGGGAATCAGGCAGTGGGCGGCTTCAAGAAGTTCCTCATGCGCGGAAACGTCGTGGACCTGGCCGTGGCCGTGGTCATCGGCGCCGCGTTCACCGCGGTCGTGAACGCGTTCGTGAAGGGGATGATCAACCCGGTGGTGGGTGCCCTCGGCACCAAGAACCTCGACGGGTACACGTCCTGCATCAAGGGCCCGTGCGGCGTCGACGCGAATGGCGAGTCGACCGGCGTGCAACTGCTGTGGGGCTCGGTCCTCGGCGCGGGACTGACCTTCCTGACCACCGCCGCGGTCGTGTACTTCCTGCTGGTGCTGCCGCTGAACCACATGCTGGAAAAGCGCAAGCGGGCCCTGGGCCACGCCGGCGAGAAGGAGCTCAGCGACACCGAACTCCTCGTCGAGATCCGCGATCTGCTCGCCCAGCGGCTCAACCCGGAGGCGAACTCCGGCAACGGTGACACCGGAGCAGGCTCCTCGCGCCGCCCGGAGACGGGCTCGGGCTCCACGCGCTCCGAGACCTGACCCATCGGCGGCCGGCCGCACGGCGGCACCCGGTCCGCCGGGACCCGGGAACTCGTTCCGACCCGGGAATGCGTTCCGGGGGCACCCGGCACACGCACGCGAAACGAGACGGCGGGTCCGCACCTTTCGAAGGAAGGTGCGGACCCGCCGTCTCGTTCATGCAGCTGCCGGCAAGTGCGTTCCGGACTCGGAGGTGATGAGACGCCGACGCTCAGAGGTGATGCGGCGGCTTGTCGTCCAGGAACCGGCGCAGGTCCGCCGGGTCCGCCGTCGTGCGTTCGTCGCCCCAGCCCGCGTCGGTCTCGTCCGAACTCGCCTCCGGGAGCAGATCGTCCCAGCCGAACGGGTCACGCCGCCTCGGTTCGCCCGGTCCACTCGTCGCACGCACATCCGCCTCGGCCATCGCACCAGTGTGCCGGCGCTCCGGCGGCACCCCGGTCACGCGGCTTCGAGCCCCTGGGCCGCGGCCAGCTCGCGCAGCTCGACCAAGGCCTGCTTCTCGATCTGGCGGATCCGCTCACGGGTGAGTCCGAGCTGCTTGCCGACCTCGGTCAGCGTGTGCTCCTTGCCGTCCGCCATGCCGTAACGCGCTCGCAGGATCGTGGCCGTGCGGCCGTCCAACCGGCCCACCAGGTCCGCTATCTGCTCGCGCCGCAGTGTCGCCAGGGTGATGTCCTCCGGCGTCAACGGGTCGGTCTCCTGGACCAGTTCGCCCAACTCGGTCTCGCCGTCGTCACCCACGGGGGTGTCCAGGCTGATCGGATCGCGCGCCCAACCGATCACGTCCACGACGCGCTCCGGCGTGGACCCCACCACCTCGGCGATCTCGCCAATCTCGGGATCGCGCCCGTGGTCGCGGGCGAACTCGCGCTGCACCCGGCGGATCTTGCTCAGCTCTTCGACCAGGTGCACGGGCAGCCGCACGGTGCGCGCCTGATCCGCCATCGCCCGGGTGATCGCCTGCCGAATCCACCACGTCGCGTACGTGGAGAACTTGAAGCCCTTCGCGTAGTCGAACTTCTCGACCGCGCGGACCAGGCCCACATTGCCCTCTTGGACCAGGTCCAGGAACGGCATCCCGCTACGCGGGTAACGCCGCGCGACGGACACCACCAGACGCAGGTTGGCCTGGATGAACAGTTCCTTGGCCGCCGCACCGCGCGCGATCAGCCGGTCCAGCTCGGCCCGTTCGATACCCTCGGGCACCGCGTCCTCGTCGATCAGCTTCCGGGCGTACAGCCCGGCTTCGATGTCCTTGGACATCTCGACCTCGCGCTCCGCGTCGAGCAGCTTGGTTCGGCTGATCTCGTCCAGGTACACACCGACCGTGTCGCGCTCGACGTCGGCAGCCTTCCGCGTGCGGGAAGCCGCCACTCGCTCGGCGCCCTGTCGGGCCACACCACGTGTAGTCGGCATGCTCTAGCCCTCGCTTTCATTCGCGTTCGTCAACATTTCGAACGAACGAGAAGCCTGTGATATTCCGTCCGGAGATGTACTGTTGAAAGGTTGGCCGATAGCGACCCCCGAGAGCGCCTGCCCGGCGTCGAGCCCCGCATGCACACTCGATGTGCCTACGATCGACTCAACGGTCGGCGAGGCCCGGATGTTCCGGTGTCTCCGGCCGGGCACGCCCGCGCGCCCCGGGTAGGGTTCCGCGGATCGGCACCCAAGCGAGCAGCCCGGGTCGGATCGCCCGCCCCGATCGAGCGCCCGGGCCGGGCGTGTGCCCGGCGGTGACCGACTGCTTTCGGCCGGCCGTCAGTGCGCGTCCGGCGCGGCTCCAGGTCGCGCGGAATCAGCCGCCACTGCCGCCCCCAAGCACCGCTACGACTGCTCCCCTCCCGGCAGCACGACCGTCATGAACGACTCGCCCGGCCGGAACCCGAGCCGCTCGTACACCGCCCGGGCCGGGTTGCCCTCGGTGACCGCAAGCCCGATCGAGGGCAGCCCGTCGAGCAGCGCCAGACCCAGCGTGTGTCGCAACAACCGACCGCCGAGACCCGCGTACTTCGGATCCGGGTCGCGAAAGACCTCGGTGATCCACGGGCCGAGCAGTTCGGCGTCGTTGACCAGCACCGCGCCGACCACCCGCCCCTCGTCGAGCGCCACCGTGCTGAACCCGAACAGCGGCCCGAGCGTGCGACCCTCGTACAAGCCCTCCAGGTTCTCCGGACTCGCATCGTCACCGCCGTCCGGGTGATCGGGCGGATACGCGGCGAGCCAGGTGTCGTACAACTCCGAGGACGCCACGCACGCCGCCGCGCGCACCTCGATCCCGGGCTCCGTCCAGGTGACGTCGCCGAGATCCGGACCCAGGTCCCGGGTGTACTGATGCAGATGTCGCAGCAGTCGGCCGCCCGCGGCGAGCAACACCGCGCCGGTGTCCTCGTGGGCGGACACCACCCACCCGGGCAGCGCGGTCAGGATGGCGGGCACCGCGAGCTCGGCCGGGAGCCGGTGCAGGCGCAGGTCGAGCGCGGCCGGGCGACCCGAGCGGTTGCCCAGTCGGTAGTCGGCGACCAGTGCCCCGTCCCGGTCGAATACGGTCCCGCGCGTACGAACACTTTCGTCTGTGGTCATGAGTTTCATTCTTCGATGCCCGAGCAAGTGGTTATCTCCTCTCAGCGGCCTCGATCCCGACCTCCGGGCAGTGCCGCAGCGGCCGTCGCGGGCGTCTCGGCACCGGCCACGCCCATCCGCCCAGCATCACCCGACCCACCGGCCGCCGCACGCCCGGGCACACCAGAACATGCGCGGAGAGTGATCGCCCCCGAAACTGGCATACATGGACAAAATCTCGCTCCGGACGGCCACCAGGGAACAACTCGCCTCGGCCCGAAGCACCTCGTCCGGCCGCAGTTCGGTCACCATGCTCGGCGGCTCCGGCCGGCACCTGAGCCATACCCTGATCGCCCTGACCACCGGCAACTCGCTGGGCGAACACGAAAACCCCGGCGAAGCCTCACTGATCGTCCTGACCGGCCGCGTCCGCCTGACCGCCGACGACGAATCGATCGAGGGCACCTCCGGCGACCTCCTGGTCATCCCCCAGGAGCCACACTCCCTGGAAGCCGTCGAAGACTCCGCCGTCATCCTCACCGTCAGCAAACCCTGACCCGCCCCAAAGCCGCCGGCCACCCCCGCAACGGTTCCGCTACCCTGTCCTGCGGGACCACACGGCCCCGAAGCCTCCATAGCTCAGGGGATAGAGCACCGCTCTCCTAAAGCGGGTGTCGCAGGTTCAAATCCTGCTGGGGGCACACGGCCTGACCAGGCAAGAGACCCCGGCTTCGGCCGGGGTTTCGTCGTTCGTGGGACGGGTCGTGGAATGAGCTGAATCGATCATGATGGACGCCGACAGCGAGACCCGCCTCACTCCGCTGCGCGACTCGCCGGCCTGGTTGCGCGGCCGACCCGAGCCGACGGCCGACTTCTCCGCCCTTGACGCGTGGCAGGCCGTGAAAGGGCGACGCTGGGCGAAGGAGACGGAGGACGTGTCCGACGCGAGCCGCCGACACGTTGTTCGGAGCCTGGCCGTGCAGGGACACCAAGTCGGCGTGGGTGCGCGGAGACTCGAAGTGCGGCATGGCGGTGGTCGCGTGGGCCCTTCGGCCCTGTTCACGGCGCGCAGCGTCGGGGTTTGATCGAGGTGGCGGGGAAGACGGCTTGGCGATGCGAAGCGGCGGAGCGATAGCGCGCACCGCACGATCGGGCCGCGATAGGTGTGCGTCCGCCCCGTCTCATCACGCGGTGCCCCGTGTGCGTGCCGCGTGCGACGCAGGGAGAGCGCGATGCGTGCCACAATCCGGCTGGGGCGGATTGCCGGAGTCCGGATCGGGGTGCACTGGAGCGTCCTGGTCATCTTCGCCGTGATCACGGTGGGTCTCGCGCGCAACCGGCTGCCGGACGCGCGTCCGGGCTACTCGTGGGCGGCCTACTGGGTGGTCGGCCTGCTCACCGCGGCCGTGTTCTTCGCGTCCCTGCTCGCACACGAGTTGGCGCATGCGGTGGTAGCCCGGCGCAACGGGATCGACGTGGACGACATCGTCCTGTGGCTGCTCGGCGGTGTGGCGCGGCTCAAGGGGGAGGCGTCGAACCCGGGCGCGGAGCTGCGGATCGCCGGTGTCGGCCCGCTGGTCAGCCTCGCCCTGGGCATCATGTTCGGCCTGTGCGCGTGGCTGGTGAACGTGACCTCCGGCGGGGGCCTCGCCGTCGAGGCGCCGGCCTGGCTCGCGGCGATCAACATCCTGCTGGCAGTGTTCAACTCCATCCCCGCCGCTCCGCTGGACGGCGGCCGCCTGCTGCGGGCGCTGCTGTGGTGGCGCACGGGCGACCGGCTTCGCGCAATCACCGGCGCGGCCGCGGCGGGCCGAGGGTTCGGGTGGTTCCTGGTGATCTTCGGTCTGTTCCTGTTCGCGCGCGGCGACGCGTTCGGCGGGCTGTGGCCGGCGCTGATCGGCTGGTTCCTGGTCGCGGCCGCGACGATGGAGGCACGCCAGGCCCACCTGCGCGAGACGCTCGCCGGGATACCCGTGCGCAACGCCATGACGCGCGAGCCCGTCACAGTGTCCGAGTCGACCACGGTCGCCGAATTCCTCCTCGGCCCGCACTACCGCTACCCGCACTCCGCGTTCCCCGTGACCGACCACGTCGGCGCTCCGGTCGGTCTGCTGACGCTGGACACCGCACGCCACGTTGTCGAGCAACGCCGGGGCACGGTGACCGCGGGCGAGATCATGCTGCCCCTTTCGCAGGTCACCGTCGTCGGCCCGGACGACCCGCTCGCGGAGCTGCTGCCCCGGCTCGAATCCGGGCCCGAGCACCGGGTTTTGGTGGTCGACGACGGCAGGCTCCTCGGTCTGCTGTCCCCGTCCGATGTCACCCGCATGGTGACGTGGCTCGTCACGACCGACCCGCGGCGCCGCGGCCGTTGACCCGAAGGGCGTCGCCGGTTCGCATGACGGTGAGGTCGAGGAAGTGCGGCTTCGGGGGGGTGACCTCAGGTCGTGGGGCTTACCTCGGCGGTGCTTGCCCGGTCGTACAGGGCGGCGATGTCGGGGCCGAAGTAGCTGCTGTAGGAGGTGAGGTCGTCGCCGCCCTCCTCGTAGCCACCGATCACGCCGATCACCGTGCCGCGGCCGTTCGCGGGGTCGATGTCGGTGAGCATCGGGCCGCCGCTGGTGCCGGAGGGGAAGCCCGCGCAGTCGAAGCGCAGTTGGGTGTCGGAGTATGCCTCGGTAGTGTTCTGGCAGCCGATCGGCTCGTCCTCGCCGTCCGGGTAGCCGACCATCCGCGCCGGGCGCGAAGGCACGAAGCCGAAGGCGAGCTCTTCGGCGCCGGTGACGGTCTCGATCCGCTCGTCCGTGCCCGGGCGGCGGACCTGGAGGAACGCGACGTCGTAGGCCGGGTCCCGGTCGGCGACCCAGCGCGGGTCCACGTCGATCCGGGACGGAACCCACACGCCGTACGGCATCACGCCGTCGTGATAGCCGGGCGCGAACGCCAAGTCGGCCGTGAAGGCATCGCTGTACACGCAGTGCGCGGCGGTCACCACCAGGTTCCGATTCGGCGACTGCACCACGGTCGCGGTGCAGAAGTGTTCCGGGTCGTTCCCGTCCCCCGCGTGCAACAACGCGCCGATCGCGGGGGTGGCCGCGATCGTGCTCGCCTGCAGCGGGTCGGACGCGGGCAGGTCCTCGACCTCGGTCGAGGACGCCGTGGGCACGGGCAACGCGGGCGCTTCGGGCGGAGCGGTGGGCACCGCGTCCTGCAGGCTCGCCGCGATCCGATCGCCCTCGGCCGGGTCCGGGAGGTGGTAGCCGCGGGACGCGTCGCCGGTGCCGCGCGATCTCGGATGGCCGGAGATGCGCCCGGTCGAGGCCAGCGCGACCACCACCAGGACCGCAATCACGCAAAAGGCCGTGCCGATCGCCATCCGACGCCTGAGCGGATTCGCCTCGGCATCCGCAGTTCGTCGCGACACTCGACCACCATTCTCAGCGGGTTACGACCTCGGGCACTGGACGCTACCGGCTGGATGGATACCCCGGTGGGGAGGAATCAGACCGATACCCGCACGGTCACCGGGTCGTGACGAAGTATTCCTCCGACCGTCGCCCCAGCGGGTGGGAGGTGGGCGACGGTCGCAGGAATTCCCCGCTCTTCTTCTCACGCCGGCTCGACGCCGTCTCTCCAAACGCGCCCGGCCGACCCTGCGACCGTATCCCGAGGATCGGCGGCGTCGGCACCCCGGTATGGGTGATTTATGACTGCCTTAAGAAACGTCCATGGCGCGTGCACCCTTTCCGAACACGCTTCCGGCGCGCTTCCGAGCGGCGTTCCCCGACGTGCTCGGGACGCGCTACGGACGGACGCGCATCGGCCGCGCGGCGCACCTACCCAAGGGTTGGCGGCGTATGGCCCGATTCATCGGTACGGGTCTTCGGGGTCCCTCGGACGCAGGCGGCCGGATCATGCCCTCGTGCCCCGGGCCCGGCACTGCCACAATTTGCTTGTTCCACGGGGGTTCCGCACCGGCGGCCGGCGAGGGGATCCGCGCGGCGCGGGGCGGGGCGAGGGCGGCCGGAGAGGGCGGGGTACCGATGGCGGGTTCCGAGGACTCGTGGTGGACGGTGCGTGCTCGGCTGCGGCTGATCTGGGTGCCGTGCGTTGCGGTCATGCTCGCCACCATCGCCGCGCTTGCGGTGGGCCTGACCCTGGACGGCGACGCGCGCTCGCGCGGGCTGCTCCTGGTGCTCGGCGGTGATCTGTTGCTCGTGGTCGGATCGACGGTGCTGATCGAGAGCGCGCTGCGGCGTACGGTCGAGAGGCCCCTCACCCGACTGGCCGATCCGAGTCGGGAGCCGCTGGGGGCCGGGCGCTACGACAGCCGCGAGTTCGACCGGATCGCCGACACCATGGCGACCCTGCGCGACCGGGCCCGGGCCGGCGACGATCGGGCGCACCACGAGCGGGCCCGGGTCGCTCGGCTGACCGAACTGCTCGCCGAACGGGACCAGGCCCTGGAGGGCGAACGCGAGCGGGCCCGCGACCTGCTCCGCGACCTGGCGGAGCTGCGCGTCCGGGTCGACGAACACGCGCGTCGGGCCCGGCTCGCCCAGGCCGACCTGGATCGGTTCGCACACGCCGCGACGCACGACATGCAGGACCCGCTGCGCCGGATCGTCTCGTTCGGCCGGATGCTCCAGGAGCGCTACGAGGACGTGCTGGATCGGCGCGGCCGGCAGTACATCGACTTCTCCATCGACAACGCCCGGCGCCTCCAGATGCTCATCGACGAGATGGTCACCCTCACCGAGGTGGGCCGCTCGCGGGCGGAGAGCGTCGAGGTCGATCTCGGCGAACTGGTTCGGCAGACCTGGCTGGACATGGCGGACCAGGTGGAGGACACCGGCGCCGAACTGGAGCACGGGCAACTGCCGGTGGTCCGGGCCGATCCCGGGCTGCTGGCCACGCTGATCCGGCATCTGCTCGGGAATGCGGTGAAGTTCCAGCGCCCGTACGAGCGACCGCTGGTGCACATCGACGCCGAGCCCGCCGCCGGCGGGTGGCGGATCACCGTGACCGACAACGGGATCGGCATCCCCGCCGAGGCGGCGGAACGAGTGTTCGCGGCCTTCCAACGCCTGCACCCGCGCGAGACGTACACCGGCAGCGGCATCGGGCTCGCGATGGCCAAGCGGATCGTCGAACAACACGGCGGCCGGATCGCCGTGGACACCGACCACACCGACGGAACCCGAATCGCCTTCACCCTGCCGGGCCGTGTCGACGAGCCCGACGAGCCGGGTCCGGGCACCGAGTTCGACCCGGACGCGGCACCGACCGGCCCGGCCGAACCCGCCGGCCCGGTCGGGCCCGGCGAACCCGCCGCCGCGGACTCCGCACTCGTCGAACCCGTGCGCTTTACGGATCCGTCGAACCACGAGCCGCTCGCGTACGTTTCCGTTGCATCGGCGCCGCGTGATCGGCCGGCGCCGGCTACCACGACGGAGGCACCTGATGCGAACGACCGACCCCAGCACCGAACCGACCGGCACCGAACCGACGACCAAGGCCGCACGGACCGGTAGGGCCGAGCCGACCCGGCGGGTTCTGGTCTGCGGCGCCGTCGTGGCCGCCGCCGGTGCGACCCTGGTGGCCTGCGGCAGTGACGACGGCGATTCGAAGGACAAGACCCCGGGGAGCGCCGGCGGCGACAAGACACTCGGTCCGGTCGGCGACGTGCCGGTCGGCGGCGGCAAGGTCTACGACGACGCCAAGGTCGTGGTCACCCAGCCCACCGCCGGCGACTTCAAGGCGTTCACTGCGGTGTGCACACACCAGCAGTGCCTGGTCGCCGGCGTCGCCGCCGGCAAGATCAGTTGCCCGTGCCACGGCAGCAGCTTCGACGCGAGCACGGGCGCGGTGCTCGGCGGGCCGGCCCCGAGCCCGCTCGCCGCGAAGCAGATCACGGTGACGAACGGCCAGGTCGTGCTGAAGCCCGCGTAGGCCGAGTCGGCACCCGAAGCCCGGGGCCGACCCGCGTAGGCGGGACCGACACCCCGCGCAGCCCGCATTCCGCCCACGCGGACCGGGCCCGCACCGCGTGGGCGGTGGATCGCCCGCGCGGCTATGGTTTCCGCTCCCGCTTCGTGATTGCGTACCCGAGCCCGTTCCGGGCCAGGACGCGATCCGGAGGACCCCGCGCATGACGAAGACACCGCCCACCCCGCGGCCGAGCCTGGATCTGCTCGACGGCGACTGGTACGCGAACGGCCCCTACCCGGACTACGCGTGGTTCCGTGAGCACGAACCCGTCGCCTGGGACACGGGCAACGAACTGTGGGGCATCTTTCGCCACGCGGACGTCAAGGACATCGAGGCGCGCAGCGAACACTTCGTCAATTCCGACCGGAACAAGGGTGGTTACCGCCCGAACCTGCCCGCCGACCCGGCGATCATCGGCCTGGACAACCCGCTGCACAACAAGCGGCGCAGGCTGGTCAGCAAGTGGTTCACCCCGCGCGGCGTGCGCGAGTGGGAGGAGCATGTGCGCGCGACGTGCGTACAGATCCTGGACGCCGCCGTGGCCAAGGGCACCGTCGAGGTGGTCGGCGACCTCGCGTCCGTGCTGCCCGCGAAGATGATCGGTCGCCTGCTCGGTTTCCCGGACGAGGACTGGCCGCGCCTGCGCGACTGGTCCGAGCGCACCATCGCGCTCGGCGGCGGCCCGCGCTATCTGAGCGAGGACGGCCGGGCCGCGGCGGGCGAGTTCATCCGGTCGGCGCTGGGTCTGTACGAGACCAAGAAGGCGTGTCCGGCCGACGACGTGATGTCGGTGTGGACCACGGCTCACATCGACGGCGAGCCGGTGGGACCGGCCGACGTGGCGAGCGACTGCCTGCTGCTGCTCGACGGCGGCGCGGAGACCACCCGCACGGTGATCGCGCGTACCTTCCTGTATCTGCTCGAACACCCGGACCAGTGGGACCTGCTGCGCGCGGGCGCCGACCTCGCGGTGGCGACGGAGGAGTTCATCAGGTACAGCACACCCATCCACAACATGTGCCGCGTTGCCGTCGGGGACCAGCGCGTCGGTGACACGGTGATCCCGGACGGACACCAGGTGGTGCTGATGTACGGCTCGGCCAATCGCGACCCGGCGGTGTTCGCCCAGCCCGAGCGGTTCGACGTGACGCGCACCCCCAACGACCACATCACCTTCGGCTTCGGCACCCACTTCTGCCTCGGCGCACCGTTGGCCCGGCTGGAGATCCGGGTCTTCTTCGAGGAGCTGCTCGCCCGGGTACGCGAACTGCGGCCGGTGCCCGGCAGCACGGTGGTACAGATGCCGAACGCGTTCGTATACGGGATTCGCGAAGCGCATGTGGAGCTGGTCGGCTGAGCGCCCGGCCCTGCGGGCCTGCCCGGCGGCGTTGAACGGGTATTTCAGGGAAAAGGGATGAAGAGAACTTTTCGCACAAACGCTCGTTGGGAGGCGACCATGCCGGGCTTGTTGGACGAAGGCATGCCGGTCGATCACCGGCTCGGACAGGTCTACCGGTACGGCGGCGGGTTCATGGGACTCGCGCTGATCACGTTCGGTGTCCTGGGCTTCACGAACAACGTCGGTTTCTTCTCCACCACCGGCCGCCAGGTCGCCGGAATGTCCACCAACGGCGCGCTGAGCCTGATCTCCGTCGTGGTCGGCGCGATTTTGATCGTCGGCGCGATCATCGGCGGCAACACCGCCTCGACCGTGAACATCGTGGTGGGCGCGTTGTTCGTGATCAGCGGTTTCGTCAACCTGGGCCTGATCGGCACCCCGGACATCAACTATCTGTCCTTCAAGATGCCGAACGTGATCTTCAGCTTCCTGGTCGGTCTGCTGGTGATGACGTTCGGCCTGTACGGGAGGGTCAGCGGCCATCTGCCGCACGACAACCCGTACTGGCGCTCGCGCCACCCGGACCGGGCGGCCCGCGAGGACGCCTTCCGCAACCGGGCCTCGGTGCTCTCTCGCGACGGGGCATCGGCGGTCGGCAGCGGCCCGTCCCGGCACGGCATCGCCGGCAGCCACTGATGTCGTGACCGTCGGCCGCCGGACCGGCAGGCACCGGATCATCGGCCCGTGGGCAGGACGCACGTCGGCGCCGGACCGGCTCGACCGAGCCGCGCCCGGCGACCGGCAGCGCGGCCACCAGGGCGACCAGGAACGCCATCTCGACCGTGTTCGCGGCCACCGCGGGCCGATCGAAG
>NZ_JBEXCV010000127.1:0-26560 GCF_040605455.1 Embleya sp. NPDC005575
ACCACCTGGAACATCTGGAACGGCATCCGCGCCGCCCTCTCCACCGCCGCCGCCGTCGCCATGCTCAAAGCCCTCCGCCTCCACCGCCGCAACCGCATCTGACCTCCCACCGACCCCCACCCCGATTGATCGCAGCCTTCGCGTCACGCCGGGAACGAACGGGGCACCGACGCCGGCAAGGGCGAGGACCGTCACGCACGGATGTCGGCGGGCCTGCTCAGGCGAAGCGGACCTCGTGGTCGTGTGGGGTGGTGAAGGCCAGAAGGCGGGCGGCTTCGGTGGTCAGGGCCGCCTTGGCTTCCTCGGTGATCGGGCGGAAGGGTTGCACGTCGAGGACAAGGGGCGGGCCGGAACGGCGGACGGCGGCGGAAGAGCCCGCCGAGACCGGTTTGCCGGCTCGGGTGAGCCGCCACATGCCCGCAACCAGGCCGTCGACCAGGAAGGTTGCCCGAATGATGCCGTTGACGGTGAAGAGGCGTTTGCGGTTCTCTTCGGAGATGATCCGGGCGCGGTCGGCGTGGGAGAGCAGGATGTTGTCGAATTCCGGAAGGAACCGAACCGGAGCGGGGGCGTCCTCGGGGGGCAGCGGAGCGTCGGGGATGTCGTAGAGCTCGCGCCCGGCCTCGTCTCGGTACACGGCCAGACTCGGACGGAGCCGATCGACCGCCTCACGCAGCCGGCTCAAGCCGGACCAGGCCTGCATGTCGGCGATCGTGGCCGGACCGAAGGCCGCCAGGTAGCGCAACAGCATGGCGTCCGGGGCGGTTTCGGCCGCGAGTGGCCGGTCCAGCCAGTGTTCGGCGGTGGTGCAGGCGGATTGACCGCTGCGGCCCCACAACGCCCGCGGCGGGACCTGGACCAGGGGTGCCTGGCTGCGCAGCGCGTGCGCAAGGGCCCTCGGATCCTCGTCCGGGAAACGTTCCGCGAGCGCAAGCCCGAGCGCCTTGGCGGTCAGGGGTCGCTCGGCCATCAACTCCCGTCCTGTGGCGATTAGTTCGGCCACATCGACCTTCGAGTCGCCGAGTCCGTGCAGGGCGTTGCGGTACAGGTCCGCGTCGTAGATCGGCTGCACGACGGGCCGGAGCGCAAGGCAGTCCGCGGCGGTCACCAGGTGCACCGTGCCGCGCATCAGGCCCAGGCGCACGGCGCGGCGGTCGGTCAGGAGGTCGGCCAGTTCGGTCGGCGCGAAGTCGGCGAGGCGGGTCCACAGGCCGATGTACGGCGGGTGCGGGGCCTGCGCCTGCATGCCGACCAGGTGCGTGATCGCCGCCTCCGCCGAGATCGCGTGCCGTCGGGTCAACAATTGACGTTCGAGCAGCGCGCGATTGAGTCGGCGGGTGCTGAGAGTGGTGATCTCCATGCCCGAAGACTAGGAGCGAATGCGGACGGAAACCTGCCGCATTCGACGCCACGGTGATCACATGGACACGCTGGAGAGTACGACCCGCCTGCTTCGTTTGTTGTCCCTCCTCCAATCGCGACCCGAACGGCAGTCCGCCCCCGAGCCGCAGTCGCCTTCGAGGCGCCGCGACCGTGCCGACCAGCCCCTCCCACCCGACCCGCCGGGCTGGACCGGCCCCCGACTCGCCGCGCGCCTCGGCGTCAGCCCCCGCACCGTCCGGCGCGACGTGCAACGGCTGCGCGCGGCGGGCCATCCGGTCCGCACGTCGGCCGGCGGGTATCGGCTCGATGCGGGCGACCGGTTGCCGCCGCTGCTCCTGGACGACGACGAGGCGGTCGCGATCGTGACCGGACTGCGCACCGCGGTCGGCGGCACGGTCGCCGGGATCGGGCCGACCTCGGCCCGGGCGCTGGCCAAGCTCGAACAGCTGCTGCCCGCCCGGCTGCGCCGCCGGGTCGACGCACTCGACGCGGTCACCGTGTCGCTGCCGGTGTGCGGCGAGACGGTGGCCCCCGCCGACCTGGCCACGATCGCGGCGGCGTGCCACTGCGCCGAGACGCTGCGCTTCGACTACCGCACCCACGACGGTCGCGAGGCCGTCCGCACGACCGAACCGCACCGACTCGCCTGCACGGGACGCCGCTGGTACCTGCTGGCCTGGGACCTCGACCGCGCCGACTGGCGTACCTTTCGTGTGGACCGGATCCGGCTGCGCCCGCCGACCGGCCCGGGGTTCGCGCCGCGTCCGCTGCCGGACCGCGATGTCGCCGCGTACATCCGCGCGGGCATCTCCACGGGCACCTACGCACACCGCGCGACCGTGCGCCTGCATGCCTCACCGGAACTCGCCGCGGCTCGGATCGGCGCCACCGACGGCGTCCTGGAGGCGATCGACGCGGATACGTGCCGGTTGACCACGGGGGCGTCCTCGATCGACGCGCTGGCGATTCGTCTCGCCTTCCTCGACCTCGACTTCACCGTCGAGAGCCCACCCGAACTCGTCCAGCGGGTCGCCCGGTTGGCCGGGCGCTGGACCCGAGCGGCGGGCTGAGACCGGCTCGTCGGGACCCACGACGGCCGAGCCCCGCCGGACACACCCGCAGCACATCGCGTCCAACCTCGGCGCCCACGCCCGGCTCGCCAACCTCGGCGCGTACGTCACCTCCAAGGCCGCCGTGAGCGCCCTCACCCGCAGCGCCGCACTCGACCACATCGGCGAGGGCGTGCGAATCAACGCGGTCAGCCCCGGCCCGCCGGCCACCACGATGTCGCTGCGTCCCGGCGAGACCGAGGCCGAGCGCGCGGACCGAATGAAGGGTGAGAACCCGTCCGGCCGGGTCGGCACACTGGCCGAACTCGCGGCTGCCGTCCTGTACCTGGCCTCCGACGAGGCCGGCTTCGCGGTCGGCACCGACCTCGTCCTCGACGGCGGCGCCAGCGCCTGACCGGCACTACGGATTCCGAGCCCCGGCCCGGCCGCCGTCACCCCGACACGGCCGGGCCGCCTCGGCATGCCGCTCGACGCCCCGAACTGCCCTGGTCCGGGCGGCCGATCGGCTACTCCCGGTCGAGTACCTCGGCCAGTGCCACGGCGAACTCGTCCGGCCGCAACGCGTAACCCACGTGATCGGTCGGGAACTCCACGACCGGGAGGCCGAGGCGCTCGGCAAGCAGTGCCGTGGTGCGGTAAAGCAGCGTCTGCGCACCCTCGTTCGAGACCACCGGCACCAGCGGGGCGCCCCGCAGCGCGGTGAAGTCCGGTTCGAACCGGGCGAACGACGAGAGTTCATAGGACAGATTGAAATGCACGTTGGCCTGCACCCGTTCGATCAACTCCCGCACCGGAGCCGGCAGGTCCGGCGTGGGTTCCGGCGGGCCGGCCAGCCCGAACAGCGCACTGAGCTCGCCCATCGCGGCCTTCACGCCGTCGGTCCGATACAGCTCGCAGACCTTGTCGAACCTTTCGTGCCACCGCTTCGGCTCGGGCAACAGCCCCAACACGAACGGCTCGTGGGCGATCAGCAGATCGATCTGTTCGGGGTGTCGGGCGAGCAGGTCGAGGCCGATCGTGGCACCGGAGCTGGTGCCGAAGACGGCGGCGGGTTCGGAAGAGAGGGCCAAGAGCAACCGATGCGCGTCGTCGGCGTGCTCGTCGATGCGCTGCTCGCCGGGCGGACCGGTGAGCCGGCTACGGGAGTTGCCTCGTCGGTCGTACGCGACCACGGTGTGGCGGTCGGCCAGCCGCTCGCCCAGCGCCGAGAACAGGCCGGTATCCCCGTTGCTGCCGTTGATCAATAACAGGACCGGTCCGGAGCCGCGAACCTCGTAATAGAGGTCGGCTCCGGGTACCGCCAGCGTGCCGGAATCCATGAGATCTGCCTTCTGTGCGGGAACCGCTGCGTTGCAACGCTACGGACGCGAGCGGTGCCCCGTCCGGCAAACCCGGTTTTCCCGATCCGGCGACCCGGGCGCTCGTGAAGCGCAGTGAGCCGACCCCCGTCGCGGGCTCCTCGGCTGCCCGATCCGCCCCGGCCGGCGCCGCCGCGGGCCGGGGCGCGGCCTCGCGAATCCGCACCGTCCGGGCCGCGAACACGCCCACCGCGCGACATCGCCACCACGCCGACAGGTCGCCGGAGGGCCGCTGACTCGCGCCGGTACCGGTTACCGGGTGCCGGCCCTGGTGTCCCCGAGCACCCGTTCGCACTCGGCCCAGGCGGCGACGCTGAGCAGCGGACGGAACCCGGCCAGCAGGGCCCGCAGCTCCGCGCCCCACTGCGCCCGAAGCTCCGGGGCGACGCGGACGATGTCGAGTTCATTGGCCGCCGTGAGCTCGGCGAAGTCGCGCCGCTCGGCCTCGGTCGGCCGGTAGGTGCGGCCGGTGAACCGGTCCCGGAACGGGCCGTCGACCAGCGTGCCGTGGCTGGCGGTCCGGTCGCAGCTGCCGTAGAAGTACACGATGCGCTCGGCGTCCACGCCGATCCGGCCGGCGAGTTCGGCGCGGCGGTCCAGCGGGAGCAGGGCGGTCGCGAAGCCGTCCGTGCCGTAGAAGGCGTGGCACAGGCCGGCGGTGCGCAGTTCGGGGCGTGCGCCCCAGGTGTCGAGCAGGGCCTCGACCCGGCTCAGGTGGGCCAGCAGGGTTCCGCCGGGATGCTCGATGCGGTCCCCGCCGAGCATGCGGATGTAGTCGACGATCATGTGCCACCCCTTGCCACGTAATGGGTCGGCGCCGACTGTCCGGTGGCCGCCCGATGACTTCGGGCTCACGATAGCGCTGACGAACCGTCAGATCCCAGGGCCTCGGGCATACACATTGCGGGGTGCCCGGGCTCTGCTCGACATTCACAATGCCCTGAACGACGTGCGCGGACCTGCCGGTGCCGGGCGCGGCACCGGAAAGGACGTGCCGGAAACGACCGGCGGGGAATGACGACGCGGCCGTCCGCTTTGTGGATAGCGTCGAGGCAGGCTGCGAACGAGTACGGAGATCAGCGTGGGACCGGATCAGTTCTGTCTGGTGTTGTTGCGACGCATGGGCGATTACCAACCCGATCTGGTCGCCGATGCCGTCCGCGAGTTGGAATTCAGCCGCACCCGGATGCGCGAGGTCAACGCTCAGTGGCAGCGCATGGTGCGCAGCCGCTCGGTCGGTGGCCCCGCCCGCGCGTACCGGGCCGCGCTCGGCGAGCCGGCCGGCCGGGCCGAACGCAGGATCGGGGATCTCACCGCCGACGCGCAATGGTGGGTGCTGCCGCTGTGGCCGGAGTTGCGCTTCGAAATCCTCACCGGCCCCGACGGGCGGGTCTGGCAGGAATGGCTCGTGCGAGCCGATCCCGCCACGACGCCGCCCGTCGAGAGCGTGGCCGGGCTGCGGCCGTGGGGGTTCGTGATCGGGGACATCGAGCACGCGTACCCGAAATTGCGACACGTGGAGGGTTCCGCGCCCAGCCGCTGGGCGAGCCTGATCACCGAAGGCGAAAGCACGTACCGGGCGGATTTCGTCTGGGGCCTACTCCAGAACGTGACCCGCATCGACGCCGAGACGAACCCGACCCCGGCCGCACAGGCCCTTTAGGCACCCCATACCACCACCGCCGGGATCGCCCGCGCCCACCGAAGCCACGCCCGCGGCATCGACGCCACGTCGGATGCGCCCCGCCGCTAAAACCGCACGCGCAACGACTCCGGCCCGCGCAGCGCCGTACCGAGCAGCCCTCGTACGCGCGTCGGCTCGGCGGGTCGCATCGCCGGCAGCCGTTGCAGCAGCACCTTGAGCGCGGCCCGGATCTCGGCGAGGGCCAGCCAGGTGCCGAGACATACGTGCGGCCCGGCGCCGAACGCGAGCGTGGGTCGGACCCGGCGGCCGATGTCGAACACGTCCGGGTCCGGGTAGTGCGCCGGGTCCCGGTTGGCCGCCGTGATCGCGAAGATCAGCGGTGTCTCCGCCGGTATGTCCAGTCCCAGCCCCTGCCAGTCGCGAACCGGCGCCGGGCACACCCGAGGCAACAGGCCCACCGGCGGCTCCCAGCGCAACGACTCCTCGACCGCCCATTCCAGTTCCTCGTCGGGGTCGGCCAGCACCCGGGCCAACTGCTCGGGGTGGGTGAGCAGGGCGAACAGGGCGTTGCCCAGTCCCAGGTAGGTGGTGTCGGCGCCGGCCGGGAAGAGCAGCCGCAGGAAGGAGAGGATCTCCTCGTCGGTGAGCCGGCGACCCTCGGCCTCGGTACGGGCCAGCGTCGAGAGCAGGTCGTCGCCCGGGTCGATCCGGCGGCGCGCGACGATCGGCGTGACGTACTCGGTGAACTCGCGCGACGCGCGCTCGGCCGCCTCCGGCGCCATCGGGAAGTGGAACAGGTCGACGGCCCAGCGGCGGAATCGTTCCTCGTCGTCCATCGGCAGTCCGAGCAGGCGGGTGATCACCCGGACCGGGTAGCCGTGCGTGAACTCGGTGACCAGGTCGGCCTCGCCGCGCGCCTCGAAGCGGTCCACGAGTTCGTGCGCGAGCGGTTCCAGGATCGCCTCGACCTGGTCGGTGACCACCTTGCGCCGAAACGCCGGCACCACGAGCTTCCGGTTGACCCGGTGCTCGGCGCCGCGCATGCACTGGATGGTGTGCCCGAGTACGGGTTCGGTGGTCGCGGCGTAGATCGCGGACGCCGGGAACGACTCCTCGTCCTTGAACGCGGCGGTCACCAGATCGTGGGTCAGGAACAACACCGCCCGCGTACCCAGGAAGGGCACGATCGCGTACGGCTTGCGCGCCCGCGCCGCGGCGATCACCTCGTGCAGGTTGGGAATGTCGTCGAAGGCGAAGTCGTAACCCTCGATATCGAACGGCGCGAGCTCATCGAACGGGTCTGTGGATTCGAACGTTTCGCGCGCTGCGGGCAGATCGGTCATCCGGGCTCCCTGGCCAAGCCTTCGGCGCCGCATCGCCTCGTCCGCGCCGCCAGGGTGCACACACATCCGCGCACATCGCGGCCTCACTTCACGAGTTGACGAATATTCGTCGCCGAAGTGACGTATATTCGTTGACTCTAGGGATGAGCCCGAGCCCGAACAAGGGGTGCCGCATGGTTGCTTCGCCGCCCACCGATCGGGTGGTGGCCGTGATCGAGTTGCTCGCCGCCGCGCCACGCGGGCTGAGCGTGTCGGACGTGGCGGCCCGCCTGGATCTGAACCGGTCCACCGCGACCGCCGTGCTCGCCGCACTGGAGGCACCGGGCTGGGTGCGGCGGGGGCCGGATCGGCTGTACATGCTCGGACCGGGCCTGCTCGCGGTCGCCGACGCGGTGCATGCGCGCGTGCGACTCCCGGCGGGCACGGCGCAGGTGTTGGCCACACTCGCGGACCGGGTCGGCTGTGGGGTGGCGCTGTCCCTGGTCGATGTCGATCACGTGGTCTTCCTCGCGGTGGAGCCCGGACCGGGCCGGCTGCCGGCCGGAATCGAGGTGGGCACCAGGCTGCCGCTGCGACCGCCGGCCGGGGCCTCGGTGATGCCGTGGCGGTCGGCCGCCGAACGGGCCGCGTGGCTCGCGCACGCACCCGAGTTGGCGGCGACCCTGGACACGATCCGCGCGCACGGCATCGCCGCCTGGCGACCGCGCACCGACTCGGCCGAACTGTTGGCCGTCCTCCGGGACGTGGTGGGGCTGTTGGACGAACACCCGGGACGCACCGGACTGCGCGAGCGGGTACGCGATCAACTCGCGTCGATCAGCGCACACCCGTACACCGAGGCCGAGTTGACCTCGGATCAAGCCCTCCCCCTGAGCTACCTCGCCGCACCCATCCGGGACGCACACGGCCGGCCGACCCACGAACTCCAAATCGGCCCACTACGCGATGCCGTCGGCCACACCGAACGCCACGAATACATCACCGCGTTGCAAACCACCGCCACCCACCTCTCCGCCACCCCCAGACACGCCGGCGCCCCCCGCCCCAGGTAATCAACGCGCGGAGAGCGACAGAGCCGGCAAGCGTGGACGGTGTGACCCGGAGCGAAGCGGAGGGACACACCGTCCCGAGCGAGAGGCCACCTTTTGCTCCTCCGTTTCGCGCCTCCGCAAAAAGTGGTGCCTCGCGAGCCGGCGACAAAGTCGCCCAACAAACTATTCCCATGAAACTGCGCATCGGTGTCGGCCTGGGCCCGCGTGACCCCGCCGACCCCGCGACGTTCGACGAACTCGTCCGGCACATGGAACACATCGGCGTGGACTCGCTGTGGTTGCCCGATCTGGTCGGGGGTGACCTGCCCGACCCGCTCGTCGGTATCGGCTACGTGGCCGGCCGCACCCGGCGGCTCAAGCTGGGCAGCGGTGTCACTGTGCTGCCCGGCCGCAACCCGGTGGCCGTGGCCAAGGAACTCGCCACCCTGGCGGCACTCGCGCCGGGCCGGATCCTGCCGGTGTTCGGCGTCCGACACGCGACCGCGCGCGAACGGCCGCTGTTCCCGATCCCGGGCCCGCGCGGCGAGGTGATGGACGAGGCGCTCACCGTCGTGCGTCTCCTGCTCGAAAACGACGACGTGTCGTTCGAGGGCAAGTACCACCGCTGTGAACACGCACGCGTCGGACCGCGCCCCACCCGCCCGCTCGACCTGTGGCTCGGCGGCAGCGGCCCGAAGTCGCTGCGGCGGGTGGGCCGGCTCGCCGACGGCTGGCTCGGCGCCGCGCTGAGCCCCGACGAGGCCGGCGCGGCCAGGCGCACGATCGAGGCCGCCGCGGCGGAGGCCGGGCGTACCGTCGACGACGACCACTACGGGATGAGCCTGGTCGTCGCGTTCGACGGCATGCCCAGCCGCGAGTTCGGCGCGCTGCGCCGGCAGCGACCGGACGTGGACGTCGCCGAGTTGGTGCCCACCGGGTGGGCCGCCGCGCGCGAGCTGATCGGGCGGTACGCCGAGGCCGGGGTGAGCAAGTTCGTGGTCCGACCGGCCGGCACGCCGCCCTCGTGGACCTCGTTCCTGACCGAATTCGCCGCCGAACTGTTGCCGCTGGAGACGTGAACGATTCTGCCGCACACGGCGATTGACGTTCCGTAAGCAAAATATTGCGCACACTCGCGGCTGCCGGAATCATGCGGCCGGTGGTTCGCACCCGGCGTGCGAACCACCGGCCGCACGTTCGTCGTCCACCCGCCGACCTGCGTCGGAGCGGAGGTCGACACGTGAACAGTCCCCGTATGCCCGGGAGTCGGTCGTGCCCTCCGATTGGCCGGATTCCGTACGGCAGTTCCGATCGAATTCGGCCAACGGTGCCGCACCGGCCGTCACGACGGAGGGTTGCGCCCGGTCTGACAGTCAGTCAGGATCGCCCCCGTTCCCCTCCGGACGGCGCGCGCCACCGAGCGCTGCCACCGGCAACGAAGGATGGAAATACACGTGTCGACTTCCCCCACGACTCCGCTCTGGCTTCAGGGACGGGACGCCGTCGTCGCCGCGGCGGCCCCCGACGGCTGGCGCGAAGCGGCCCCCGACTACCACCTCTCGCACACGGTGATGCCGGGCCAGCGCAGCACACAGCACGCATCCGACTCGCTGGAGGCGATCGTCGAGAGCCTCGTGCAGGTTTTCGAGATGGAGGTCTCGCACAAGAAGGATCCGAAGACCTGGGTCTCGATGGTCACCGAGCGCTTCCGCACGAACGTCAACGGCGGCCCTTGGGCGAGCGCGCAGGACATCGTCGACCAGGGCAGCTACAACATCCTGATCGGCGACAGCATCTTCTACTCGCCGGGTCGGGAGAGCTTCGAGTCCTCACACCACATCTTCCACACCGCGTTTCCCGAGGGCTTCTACTGGGAGGTCCTCGAAGTCCTCTCCCCGCCGCCCGTGATCGCCTTCAAGTGGCGGCACTGGGGCAGTTACACGGGCGAGTACAAGGGTTTCCAGCCGGACGGCAAGACCATCGAGATGTTCGGCATGAGCGTGGCCAAGGTCAGCGAAGACCTCAAGCTCGTCGAGGTCGAGCACTACTACGACCCGAACGCCTTCCTGTCCCGACTCACCGGCGGTTGCCCGGTCGCACACGGCAACTGACCCGGCTCGATACGGTACGGGCCGGGCCGGCTCGATTCGGGCCAAGCCGGCCGCCGGAACGTCGCCGGGTCCCGGCAGGGTCCCCGATCCACCGGCCGTCGGGTGCCGGGCGGCCTCACCCCGAGCCCACCCGGCACCCGAGTTGCCCGATCACGCCGAGCCCCGCCCACGCCCGGCGCCCGCCTTCCCGATAGCTTGGCGCACCACCGTGGTACCGACCCGGTGGTTGCCTCGACGGGCTCCATCACGACCCGCCGACGGCCGAGGCACGAGCCGGGACGACGATGACCGACGAGCACAACCCGCCCACCTTCCGGGTCCAGTGGAGCAGCGCCTTCCGGACCAACTCCGTCGGACTCGCCGGGCACGGGTTTCCGTTCGCCGCCGAGGTGTTCGAGCGGGACGGGGTGTACGGGATCGGCGGCGCGGCGGCGCGGGTGTGCGATCTGGTCGACGTAATCGAAGCGTTCGCGCAGCCCGTAGTCACGGTGCAGAGCCTCGGGCACTACTGGTTCGATCAGGAGGGCCGTCGCGAGTGGACGCCGGGCGAGATCGCCCGGGAGCAGGGTGTCGAAGCCGAGGCGCACGACGTCACCTGGGCCGGGCACAACGAGTTGCTCGTGCTGCGCCGGTCGGACCTGGGCCCGTTCCTGGCGGAGCTGTATCCGTACAACATCGACGTGGTCGACGCGCCCGGCCCGGTGGCGGCCGCGGCCGCCGACGAGATGGCACTCGCGGTCGGCACGCGTGGCCTCGACACCTGCGTGCTGCACGAGCTACCGGACGCCGAGCTGCATTTCTCCGGCCACGACGACTGCTACTTCCACATCGAGAGCCGCGACCCCGTGCTACCCGTCCGGGTGTTCGCCCGACTGCTGACCCTCGCCGCGGGCGCGGCGCTGCTCGCGCGCGCCGAGACGAGCACCGAGACGAGCAGCGAGCCCAGCACCGAGCCCAGTGTCGAGCCGCGCACCGAGGCGGTCACCGTGGTCGAACCGGACGCCGAGTTCGTGCGGGCGATCCTGGCCCGGAGCGGACACTGGTCGGGCCCGGTCCGCGCGCCCGAACCGGACGGCACGGTCCGACTCGATCTCGCGGCGGACAAGTGGCGACTCGGCAAGCGCCTCCCGCCCCAGGCCGACCTGTCGGCTTGCTACGACCCGACCAGGGGTCGTTGGCACCTCGTGGAATCCGAGCCCGAATTCGAGGCCGAGCCCGACGCCGAGCCCGGGTTCGGATCCGCGCCGGCGCCCACATCCACCACCGGGCCGGACAGCGCCCGATGACGCCGACTCACAACCGCGGCGTGCGCATTCGGGTCAGCCGACCGCCCTCGCCGACCGCGTCGCCTACGGTGCGCACCGTCATGGAGCGGTACGTGCCCGGGACGGTGGACACCCAAAAGCGCTCACCGAAGATCGTCGCCGGCGCCTGGAGCACGAACCGGCCGCGCCGGAACTCGACCTGCGGCGGCACGCCGTCGTCCGGCAACACGCCCCATGCGAGCGCCCACGCCGGCTCGCCGCGACCGGACCGCAGCGCACCGCGCAGCAGGGTCGGCCCCAGTGCGGCGCCGGCCACGGCCACGTCGATCAGCCGGTAGCCCGTGTACACCTCGAGCGCCGGTCGCCCACGCGAACCCTTGCCCAGGCGCATCGTGCAGTCGCTCAGCCGCAGATAGAGCTCGGTGGTCGTCTGCTGCAGGACATCGCTCATGGCGCGCTCCCCCGTTCGAAGCGCCCGACGGGACAGTCCCTCGGGCCCCATCAGGATCCACCGGCGAGGCCGATTGCCACATCGGCTGTACGAACCGTTTCCACCGGGCCACGTACTCCCCCTGTAGGACGGAGAAATCTCGCGGGCCTCACCCGAGCGAGCGAGTCGGCGACCCGCACACCGCTCGCGCGGGGTCAAGTCGTGCCCGGAACGGCCAGACCCGTCTCGTACGCACAGATCACCGCATGCACCCGATCGCGCAGCCCGAGCTTCCCCAAAATGCTGCTGACGTGCGTCTTCACCGTGTGCTCGCTGACCACCAGCGCCTCGGCGATCTCCGCGTTGGACATGCCCAGGGCCAGGCAGCGCATCGTCTCCCGCTCGCGCGTGGTCAACACGGCCAGCCGCTCGGCCGGTTCGGCCGGGGCCTCCGTACGGGGTAGTCGGCGCGTATAGTCGGCGATCAGCCGTCGGGTCACCGACGGCGCGAGCAGCGCCTCGCCGCTCGCCACCATCCGCACCGCATGCACCAGGTCGTCCCGGCGCACGTCCTTGAGCAGAAATCCGGCCGCACCCGCGTAGAGCGCGTCGTAGACGTACTCGTCCACGTCGAACGTGGTCAGCATGACGATCCGGCAGCTCGGCGCCTCGGCCGACACCACGCGGGCCGCCTCGATGCCGTCCATCCGGGGCATCCGGACGTCCAGGAGCAGTACGTCGGGCCGGTGCGCGCGGACCGCCTCGACCGCCTCCAGGCCGTCGCCCGCCTCGGCCACCACGCAGATGTCGGGCTGCGCGTCCAGGATCATCGCGAAGCCGCTGCGCACCAACCCCTGATCGTCGGCCACCACCACGCTGATCGGCATCACGAGGTCCGCACCGGGCCGACCGGGATCCGCAGCGCGACCTCGAAGCCCGGCCCGGTCACTCGCGGCCCGACCGTCACGCTGCCGCCGCACGCGGTCGCCCGCTCGCGGATGCCGATCAGCCCGTGGCCGCCGCCCGGACGCGGTCGCCCGCCCCGGCCGTCGTCGGTGATGGTGATCCTCATCGTGTCCACGCCCCATTCGAGCCGCACCACCACCGCGGTGGCGTGCGCGTGCCTGACCGTGTTGGTCAGCGCCTCCTGGACGACACGGTACGCGGCGATCTCCGCGTCCGAGCGCAGCGGTCGGCGCACGCCGACGCTCTCGTAGACCACCCGTAGGTCGGTCCGGCCGACCTCGGCGACCAGGTCGGCGATGTTGGCGACGGTGGGCTGTGGCGCCCGGGCGCCGGCCTCGTCGTCCTCCTTGAGCGTGCCCAGGATCCGCCGGAGTTGCACCATCGCATCGCGCCCGGCGTCCGCGATCGCGTCGAACGCGGCCTCCGCGCGGGCCGGATCGCTGCGCACCACCACCGGTCCGGCCTCGGCCTGCACGGTCATCAGGCTCACCGCGTGCGCCAGGATGTCGTGCATGTCCCGGGCGATCCTGGCCCGTTCGCGCACGGCGGCCCGGGCCACCTCGGCGTCCGCGCGACGGATCTCCAGGTCGCGCTCGTGCTCCAGCCGCCGGGTGCGCTCCTCGATCCCGGCGATGTAGGCGGTGCGGTGCCTGGTGGCCAGTCCGAAGGCGGCGGCCGCGGTCAGGGCCAGGACATCGAAGGTGGCCTGTTGCGCCGGCTGATTCTTGAAGTTCTCCACGACCAGCGTGATCGGCAGCGCCAACACCGCGACGGCGATCCGCTCCCAGCGCCGACCGAGCGCGAAGACCGTGTAGATCGCAATCGTCATGCCGAACTGGAACGGCTGGCCGGGTCGATGGTGCAGCGATACCGGCACCGTGAACACCGCCACCACACACGCGACCGGGAACGGCTGCCGGCGCCGCCAGATCAACGGGATCGCGGTGCCGCTCAGCAGCAGGAACCCGAGCCGATAGGGCGAACGCAAGGCGACCAGGAACGGCAGCGACACCATGAACTGCACCATCAGCGCGATCATGATGTCCAGGACCTGCGGGTCGATCCGGCGCAGGATGCCCAGCGTGTGTTTGGCCCGGTCACGGACGTGCCGGTCGGCGCCGCGCTCGGCGAGGTGGTCGGACATGCGGCGTGCTCCCGGGTGGTGTGTACCGACAGTGTCGCGGCTGATCCCCCGCCGCCGCCTCGCTCGTGAGAGGGATCTGCACGGGATCCGGCCGCACGGGCCCGTCAGCCCCTGGGGCCCCTCGGGCCCGTTCGACGCTTGTCGGCGCAAGTGCGCCGGGGAGCCGACCAATCGGGCGAATCGATCGGCCGCCGACGAACGCGCCCTCCGATGGCATTTCGGGTGCCGTCGCGTCTGGTACGACTGATGCCATGGCTACCGGCAACCGCTTCGTCCCCGACCCCGACCGTTCGACACGGACAGCGCGGTGTGCTCGGCCGGCCTTCGCCGTCTCGGGCCGGACAGGGGCGGAGCCGTGCGGCCACTGAGGCGGGGACAGGTGTGGACGATCCCCACCGTCGGCCGCGAACGTACTTTCATGATCGTGCAGAACGACCACGTCGCCGCACTGCACCCGGGCGCGGCGCTGTGCGCACTGGTGGACACCGTCGGCGACCGGCAGGAGTCACTGGTCACGGTCCGGATCACCACGCCGGTCACCGGCGTCGTGCTCGCCCCCGACCTGTACACGTCGCGGCACCGCCGCTTCGAACAGGGCACCTATCTGGGCGATGTCGCGCCCGACGAGATGGAACGGGTCGATGTCGCGCTGCGCGCCGTCCTGGGTCTGTGAGGCCGTCGGCGAGGCCGAGGCCGGCCGTGCGACCCGGGACGGCGCGGCGAACGGGGGTTCCGCGCTATCTCGGCAGGGTGATCCGGAACGTGGTGCGGCCGGGTTCGGAGTCGACCGTGACCGTGCCGTCGTGCCGTTCGACGATGATCCGGTAGGAGATGTCCAGGCCCAGTCCGGTGCCCTCGCCGAGCGCCTTCGTGGTGAAGAACGGCTCGAAGATCCGGTCCTGGATGTCGGGCGGGATGCCGGGGCCGTCGTCCTCGACCTCGATCACCACCGACGCCGCGTCCGCGCGCGCCCGCAGGGTCAGCGTGCCCTTGCCGCCCATCGCGTCGGCGGCGTTGTCGATCAGGTTGGTCCACACCTGGTTGAGCTCGGCCGGATATGCCTGGATCTTCGGCAGATCCTCGGCGTATTCGCGCTCGACCCGGATGTCGCGCAGCGGGCCGGCCAGCATGGCCACCGTGCTGTCCAGGCCCTTGCGCAGATCGCTCTCCTGGTAGGGGGCCCGGTCCATCTGGGTGTACTGGCCGGCGGCGGCGAGCAGTTCGGTGATCCGACCGAGCGCGTCGGCGACCTCGTCGAGCAGCGCCTCGCCCTCCAGGTTGGCGGCAAGCCAGGTCAACCCGGGCCGGGCGGCCGAGCCCAGCGCGGCGCCCGCACCCCGGGCCCAGTCCTCGTACAGACCCACGTTCACGAACGACGGGGCTGTCTCGTACGCATCCGCAACGCCCAGGTCCTCGAAGATCTCGGCGACTTCGTCGGTACGGTCGGCGAACTCCAGCGGGCGCAGCCGGGGCGCCTCGGTGCCACGGTGGGCAAGCACCTCGGCCTGGAGCCGGTCCAGCGCCTCCAGCGCCTCGACGGTTGCCCCCGCGCGAGCCAACTCGGCTCGGGCCGAACGCAGTTCCCCAAGCCGGGTGCGCAGATTCGCGGCGGCCCGCTCGGCTGCCGCCGCCGGGTTGCCCAGTTCGTGGGTGAGTCCGGCGGTAAGGGTGCCCAGGGCCACCATGCGCTCCCGCTGGCCGACCGCCGAACCGTTGCGGCGCGCGCCCAGGAACATGCCCGCGACCAGGTGCGCGGCCATCGGGAACCACTCGGTGAAGGCCTGCGCCAGCTCGGCTGCCGGCAGCACGAAGAAGGTCGAGTCGACGTGCGTTCGCGCGGTGTTGCCATACGCGTGCACGGCCGGCGTCCCGTCGTTGCCGTCCAGGGCGAGTGCGGCGCCGACATACGCACCGCGCATCGACGAGCGGTGCACCTCCAACTCGCCGCCGCGCACCGTGCGGTTCATCGTGACCTCGCCGGAGAGCAGCACGAAGAAGCACTCGCCGGGGTCGCCCTCGTGGTACAGCGTGGTGTTCGCCGGGAACGCCTTGACCTTGCCGTGCGCGCACAGCCAGTTCAGGTGTTCGTCGGCGAGTTTCTCGAACAGGAAGAGGGTGCGCAGTTCCTCGGGCGGCAACACGTCGCACACGCTCATCGCGAGCCCTCCGCCGCCGGGATCCGGGTGTTCAGGGTCTCCAGATAACGGTGTACCAGCATCACCGTCATCGCGCCTTCGCCGACCGCCGAGGCAACTCGCTTGACCGAGGCCGCGCGCGAGTCGCCGGCCGCGAACACGCCCGGCACGGCGGTCTCCTGGACGAACGGTGGCCGACTCCAGCCGTCGAGTTCGCCGTCGCATTCGTCGAGGAGTTCGCTGCCGGTGAGGATGTAGCCGTCCCGGTCGCGTCGCACACCGCTGCCGTCCAGCCACGCGGTGCGCGGGCTGGCGCCGATGAAGACGAACAGCCAGGACGCGGGGACCGTCTCCTCCTTGCCCGAGTCGCGGTCGCGCAGGGTGAGTTCGCGCAGCCGGCCGGTGCCGTGCGCGTGCGTGATCTCGGTGCGCACGCGCACCTCGACGTTGGGAATCTGCGCCAACTGCTCGATCAGGTAGTGCGACATGGACGCCTCCAGGCCCGCGCCGCGCACCAGGATGATCACCCGGCGGGCGTAGCGGGCGAAGAACACCGCGGCCTGACCGGCCGAGTTGGCCGCGCCGACGATGTAGACGTCCTGGTCGCGGGTGTCCGGGCCGGTGGTCAGCGCCGCGCCGTAGTAGACGCCGCGGTCGGTGAGTTCGGCCAGGCCCGGCGCGTCCAGGGTGCGGTAGGAAACGCCGGTGGCGAGGACGACCGCATGACCCCGGGCGACGATGTCGCCGTCGCACGAGATGGTGCGCACCTCGCCGTCCACGTGCAGCTCGGTCACATCGCGCGTGGTGACCATCTCGGCGCCGAACTTGAGTGCCTGTCGGCGGGCCCGGCCGATGAACTGCGAGCCGGAGATGCCGTCCGGGAAGCCGAGGTAGTTCTCGATCCGCGAGCTCTGCCCGGCCTGGCCGCCGGTGGCCTGGCGCTCCACCAGCAGCGTGCGCAGTCCCTCGCTGGCCGCGTACACCGCGGCGCCCAGCCCGGCCGGGCCGCCGCCGACGATCACCACGTCGTACAGGTCGCCGGAGGCGGTCACGGACAGACCGACGTACTCGGCCAGTTCACCCTTGGACGGGGACCGCAGCACGGTCGAGTCCGGCGCGATCACCACCGGCACGTCGGCCTCGGTGGTGCCGGTCTCGCGCATCAGTCGGCGTGCCTCGGCCTGGGTGACGTCGTACCAGCGATACGGCACACCGTTGTTGGCGAGGAAGTCGCGCAACTCGAAGGACGGCGCGGAGAACCGTGCGCCGATCACCGTGGCCCAGCTCTCGTCCGGCACCGGAGCGGTCTCCCACGCGGTGATCAGCGAGTCCAGGACCGGATAGAGCCGCTCTTCCGGTGGGTCCCACGGCTTGAGCAGGTAGTGGTCGATGTCCACGTCGTTGATCGCCCGGATCGCCGCGCCGGTGTCCGCGTAGGCGGTCAGCAGCACCCGTTTCGCACGCGGGTACAGGTGCGCGGCCTGTTCCAGGAAGGCGACGCCGTCCATCTGCGGCATACGTTGGTCGGCGATCAGCACCGCGACCTGCTCACCCCGCTCGTGCAGTTCGCCCAGCGCCTCCAGGGCCTGTGCGCCGGATTCGGCGCGCACGATGCGGTGCCGGTCGCCGTACTGTCGCCGCAGGTCGCGGGCCACCGCACGGGACACGGCCGGATCGTCGTCGACGGTGAGTAGTACGGGCTTGTCCACGAATTTCCTCACGGGCATGGGCGGAGCACAAAAGGGGACCACTGCCCGGATCCGGCCTCGGCCATGCACCGGACGGCGCGTCCGCCACGTTATCCTCTCGCCGAAACCCGCAGGTGAGGAGTGTCGGTGGCGTACGCCGTCGTCGGTGGTGCGGCTGCGCGGCTCGGCGATCGCATCGGTCCTCGGTGCGACCGTATGCCGGATCACCATCCCGGAGGCGCGGCAGCGCGCCACCAGCGCGTCGAGGTCTTCGTGGACCGGCTCCACGGGCGCCGGTTCGTCGCTCTCGCGCAGTACGCCGATCATCTCGTGCAGGCCGGGTCGGCGGCCCAGCCGGAGGGGGTGGTGCGCATGATTTCGACGCTGTCGACCCGACGTGTGCCGACACCTGCGTGGAAAGTCGTGCACTTTCCCTGTCGACCCACCCCGAACATGCCTAACGTGGCGCTATGTCCGAGAAGCGACGCCCTCCGCACCGCGAGACCATCCAGGCGCTCGTCGGAGTGGCCGTGATCGTGATCGGCCTCCTGACCACCCTGATCCTGCACCTCACCCACGACCCCGACCCGACCCCGCCGCCCCGAACCCCCATCCCGATCACCTCCACCGCGCCCGCGACATCACCCACTGCCCCACCGGCAGCAGCGGCCCGATAGCCCCAGGAGCGCAACGGAGGAGCCGAGCACGCCCCCAACCGGCCACAGCCACGGGAAGCACCCGGCCGACCGGGGCAACCGACCAGCCCGATCGAAGAGCCGGACGAACAGGCACGGCGGCGCAAGCGCACGGCCGGCGGGTCGGGGACGACCACCACCACAACGCCCGTCCGCTCGGCGGTCGACTCCCACTCGATCGGCCCTCCCCGCCACCGGCCACCGGCGCTCTTGCCGGCCATCCGCTCTGCGGGCGCGGGCCGGCTCGCGTTCACATCGGGTCGGGACATTTGCAGAGAGTCCTTTGCAGAGAAGTCTCTGTCTCATACAGTCGGACCGTGAACGACTCCCCGCGGCGGATGGACGCCCGTAGCCTGCGTGCCCTCGCCCACCCCCTACGTATGCGCCTGTTGGAGTTGCTACGGCTGGACGGTCCCGCGACTGCGACCCACCTGGCGGCGCGCGTCGACGACAGCACCGGAACGGTCAGTTGGCATCTGCGGCACCTTGCCGAGCACGGCTTCATCGAGGACGTGCCCGAGCGCGGGACGCGGCGTGAGCGCTGGTGGCGGGCCGTGGTGCGGCCACGCGATCTGCATACCAGCGAGTTCCGGGGCGATCCCGAGTCGCGTGGCGCACTGGATGTCTACCTGCGCGAGTTTCTCCGGCAGCAGGGCAATCGCATGGTCGAGTCGTTCGCGGACGCCGAAACCATGGGGCCCGAGTGGGTGAGCGCGCGGACCGTCTCGGACTGGAGCGGGGTGCGCCTGACGGCGGATCAGCTGGCCGAGCTGGGCCGACGGGTGATCGAGCTGGTCAACGAGGCCGTCCGGCAACCCGAGCAGCCGGGCGCGGCCACCATCGTGCTGCAGTTCCAGGCCTTTCCGCGCCGACCCGAGGAGGATTCCGGATGAGTGGGCTGCTTCGTCGGCATCGCGACTTCCGGCTGCTGTGGTGTGGCGAGACCGCCGGGAAGTTCGGTGCCTCGGTCACGGGCGTGGCGATGCCGTTGATCGCGATCTCCACGCTGGACGCCGGTACGTTCGAGATCGGCCTGCTCGGCGCCGCGGCCTGGCTGCCATGGTTGCTGATCGGGTTGCCGGTCGGCGTCTGGGTGGATCGAATAGCCCGTCGGCCGATCATGCTCGGCGCCGCGGCGTCCTCCTGCGCACTGTTCCTGGCGGTGCCGTTGGCGCACTGGGCGGGCGTACTGAGTGTCGGGCTGTTGCTGACGATCACGCTCGCGACCGGGGTGTCCGCGGTGTTCTTCCAGACCGCGTACACCGCCTATCTCCCGAGCATCCTGGCGCCCGCCGATCAGGCCGAGGGCAACGGCAAGCTGCACGGCAGCGCGTCCGCCGCACAGATCGTCGGGGGCGGCGCCGGCGGGCTGATCGCGCAGGCGGCGGGTGCGGTGAACGGCATGTTCGTCAATGCCGGGACCTTCCTCACCTCGTTCGTCTGCCTGCTCGGCATCGGCCATCGGGAACCGCCGCCGAATGCGACGGCGGGCGTCGACGGCGTCGACCACCGCGTGCCGCGTTCGCTCGTCCGCGAGATCGGCGAGGGGCTGCGCCTGGTCGCGCACGACCCGTGGTTGCGGACGTTCGCGCTCTACGGCGGCGCCTCCAATCTGGCTCTGGTCGGCCTCCAGTCCATGCAACTGGTGTTCCTGGTCCGCGAGGTCGGGGTGAGCGAGGGTGCGGTCGGCGCCCTGATCGCGGCCGGCTCGCTCGGCGGCATCGTGGGGGCGTTCGTCTCCCGCCGGGTCGCCGCGCGGATGGGCACGGCCCGGGCGTTCCTGGCCTTCGAACCGGGTGTCTCCGGCCTGGTCCTGCTCGTCCCGCTGACCACCGGTGGCGCGGGGCTGCTGCTGTTCGTGTTCGGCTCGTTCGCGATGGTCGCCGGTGTCGTGGCCGCCAATGTGATCAAGGCGGGCTTCCAACAGCGTTACTGTCCACCGCAGTTGCTCGGTCGGATCACCGCGAGCATGCAGTTCGTCAACTACGGCACCATCCCGCTCGGCGCGCTGCTGGCGGGCACCCTGGGCTCCACGATCGGCATACGCCCCACCATGTGGGTCATGGCCGCCGCGATCCCGGCCATGGGCCTGATCCTGGTCCTGTCCCCCGTCCGCCGCTGCCGCGACCTGCCCACCACGCCCCGGGACAGCACGGCACCGACCGTCCCGGGACGAGTGGCCTGAGGGCCGATCGGCCGACGGGGGCCGGCGCCGTGCACGGTTTTCGAAGCGCACCGAAAACGTGACGGCGGATGTCAAGTTATGAGGGGAGAGTGGGCCGCACGGAACAACAGGCTCCGATCAGGGTGCCCCCGGACACGATCCCGGGGCCTCGAACAAAGGAATCACCGATGACGAACAACGCTGCCGGGCACACGGGCGGCGGCCCGGAATCGTCCGCTGCGATCGGCACGCTGACCGCGCGGGTACGGGGTGTCGTGGTCGTGCCCGGAGACGCCGGGTACGACGACGAGCGCTCCGGATTCCAGACCGCGTTCCGACCGCGGCCGGACGTGATCGTGGGTGCGGCCGACGCCGAGGACGTGCGGCTCGCGGTCGAGTTCGCCCGGGCGCACGGGCTGCCGGTGGCGGTCCGGGCCACCGGGCACGCCCCGGCGAACGCGACCCCGGGCGGCGTGTTGATCTCCACCCGACGGATGGCCGGGGTCCGGGTCGACCCCCGGGCCCGGACCGCGTGGGCAGAGGCGGGTGCCCGTTGGGAGCGGGTGGTGGCCGAGAGTGCCCCGCACGGCTTGGCCCCGCTCAACGGCTCGGCCCCGCACGTTGGTGTCGTCGCGTACAGCCTGGGCGGCGGACTCGGCCTGATGGCCCGCGAATTCGGCTATGCCGCCGACCATGTCCGGGCGATCGAGGTCGTCACCGCCGACGCGAGCGTACGACGCGTCACCGCCGAGAGCGACGCCGACCTGTTCTGGGCGCTGCGCGGCGGCCGGGACAATTTCGGCATCGTCACCTCGATCGAGTTCGACCTGTTCCCGGTGGCCCGGGTGTACGGCGGTTCGCTGATCTTCGACGCCGACCGCGTCGAGGCGGCCACCGCGGCCTGGCTCGCCTGGACCGAGACGGTGCCGGAGCAGGTCACCTCGTCGATCTCGTTCATCGGCCTGCCCGACATCGAGCAGGTCCCGCCGCCGCTGCGCGGCCGGCACACCGCGACCGTCAAGATCGTCTACACCGGCGAAGCCGCCGACGGGGAACGCCTGGTGGCCCCGCTACGCGCGGTCGGACCACGCCTGGTCGACGACCTGACCGAGCTTGCCTACGCCGACTCGCACACCATCCACAACGATCCGGTCCACCCGCACGCCTACCTCGGCGACAACGTCCTGGTCCGCGACCTGGATCCGCAGGCAATGCGTGAGGTGTACCGGATCGCCGGTCCCAGCGCGCCGATGATGGTCATGCACGAGGTGCGCCACCTCGGCGGCGCGTTGTCCCGGCCACCGGCGGTGCCCAGCGCGGTCGGCCATCGCGACGCGCGCTACATCGTCCGGGTCGTGGCGATGATCGACGGCGCGGATCTCGATGTCGCGCGTGCCCTGCATGCCGACGTCCAGGCCGTGCTGAATCCGCTGTCCGTCGGCCGCAATCTCAACTTCGTCTACGGCGACGGGGTCCCGCCCACCCCCGATCAGGTCGCCGCGATGTACGACCCCGGGACGCGGGTGCGCCTGGTCGAACTCAAGGCGGCCCACGACCCGACCAACCTGTTCGACGGCAATCACAACGTGGTCGCCCCGCACCCGAACGACCGACCGGACCCCAGCTGAACTCCCCCTCCCGGCCCCGCGATCATGTACCCGAGTCATGGTCGGCGGGGCCGGACTCGGCGAATGAGGAGTCTGTCGTCGAAACGAGTACGAATGGCCTCGGCGCGATCCGCGACGGCGATCCCGGCATCGGCAGTGGTGTTGCCCGGCGGATGCGCCGAGACACCCGATCCGTCGGGGAGTTCGAGTTCGGACGCCGAGAGCGAGAACACCACGCCCGGCGATGATTCGACGGTGAGCGACCATGTGCTGTGCACCCGGATCCGGACGGCCACGACGAACCCCCGCAGCGCGCCCGCCCGGGCCGCCCGAGCCCGCATGCCCGGCCGCGGCTTTCCGCGGCCCGCAGCGGACCTCGTCGTCGGCGCTTCCGGGCAGTGCGCATGACGCAGCTGCGGCGGATTCCGGTGCTCACGGCCGTCGTACTGATGTGTGCGACCGGCTGCTCGGCGGCGACCGACATGGTGGACGGGATGAGCTCGGAGAGTACGAGCAACGCGCCCTTGCGACGCGAAACTGCGCGCACGAATCACGGCCGTGGTCAATCGGGTCCTCTCGGTGCATGCCGTGGTCGACCTCGCCGCGTACAGCACGCAGGCGAGCCCGATCGGCTGACCGACGGCGCACCCGGCCCAGCCCTGCGCTGCGGCGCCGAAAGGCGCGCGTGACCCCATAGCATCACCCGAGGCCACCATGACGTCACACAACGCCACATGACGCCATCTACGGAGCCATTCATACTTGTCATAGCGTCATCTTGGCGTCATGATGGCGTCATGGATCTCGCGCCGTACGTCGACAAGCTCTGTCGCGAACTCGCGGTCGCCGCCGAGGCGGGCGGTGCGGAGGCTCGCGTGCTCGCCGAGCGGTTGACCGGACCGCTCGAATCGGCCACCAGGCTCGCCCTGCTCGATGCGCTGTCCGCCGCCGCGGACGAGATCAGCCGCGAACTCGCGCCGGGCTCGGTCGATGTGCGGCTGCGCGGGGTCGACCCGGATTTCCTGGTCACACCGGCGCCGACCGCCCGGTCGTTCGAGGCGGCCGGGAGCGGATCCGAGGCCGGTTCGGGCGATCGGTCCGGCCCGCCGCCGGCCGCCGCACCCGTCCCCCGAGCGGACGAGCGTGGCACCTCGCGCATCACGCTGCGCCTGTCCGAACAGCTCAAGCCCAGGGTCGAACAGGCCGCGAGCCGCGCGGGCCTGTCGGTGAACGCCTGGCTCGTGCGCACGGTCTGCGCCGCGCTCGAACCCGAGGACCGAGGAAGCGAGCGACGCGCGACCTCGCGCGGCACCCAGCGCTACACCGGCTGGGTGCGTTAGCCGGATCCACCCGGGATGTCGACGGCGCGTCGAACGGGCGAGGCAACCGGGCTCTTGCGACCGCCGTCCCCGGGCCACATGCCGTCGTTCACACGCCGACCACGTGCGTTCCCACGTCCATCACCTCCGCCGGGACGGAATGTCATGCCTGCCTTCGAAACGCCCGAGCCGATCCTCGCCACCGTCGAGCCGACGGTCGGCACCCGCCGGATCAGCGCGAGCGACCGTACCGACCCTGTCGTCGACATACGGCCCGGCGACGCGTCGCACCGCGCCGACGTGCAGGCCGCCGAGCAGACCTCGGTCGACTACCGCCGGCCGGCCGGGTACACCACTCGCCGCTCTCGGCGGACGGCCCCGCGGCGACCGACGACACCGTCGAGGTACGCACCCGCACGCCGTCCGGCGACATCGTGATCCGCCCCTCCTGACCCACCCCGCCCACCCGACCCGCGCCGACGCGCGCAGCGGAGAGGAGCAGCCATGTGGGCCGCACGCGAAATGAGCGGCGGAATCTGGCCGTTGCCGCATCCCGTACCGCTGCCGCTGCTGTGTGCGGTGCTGGTCCTGGCCGCGCTCGCACCCCTGGAACGCCGACGCCGGCATCGGGCGGTCGCCCATCGACGGGCCGCCACTCGAACGACACGCGCAGCGCGACAAATGTCGGAATTCATGACAATCCCGGCGGAACATGGGAGCCGACCGCGGACACCAGCCGCCTCGATCCCGCAGGGAGCACCCATGCCCGTGACCGCCGACCTCGACAAGCTGCTCGACAAGGCATATGAGAACAAGACCTTGAGCGAAGTCCTCGCGGCGCCCGTCGCCGGGCTGGCCGGAATCACCGACGCGCATGCCGAGCACCTCGCGTCGCTGAAGATCACCACCATCGGCGACCTGGGCCGCAACAAGTACTTCCGCTGGGCCGCATCGCTCGCCGACCTCCAGGACAGCGGCGCCAAATAGCCGTCCACGATGCACCACCGCGGGCCCGCGCCCGGTCGAACGGGGCCGCCGCGCGGGCCCGCGCCGCAGTCTCGAACCACACCCTCGCCTCCGCCCGCCCGGCCTCGTTCCCGTCCCAGCCGGGCCTCTTCCCCCGCCCCACCCGGTCTCGTCCCCCCACCCGGCCCGGTCTCAACCGACGTGGTCGCTCTCCAGCGCCAACAGCAGATCCACCCGATCCCGCGCGGAGAACAGGTCCCGGCCGGTCAGATCGCGGACCCGGCCCATCCGTTGATGCAAAGCGCTGACATGTACGCCCAGCATCTGGGCGCAGCGCTGCCAGGCTCCGTTCGCGGCCAGGAAGGCGGTGAGTGTGCCGATCAGGTCGGTGCCGTGTTCGGCGTCGTACGCGCGCAGGCCACCCAGGACCCGATCGGCGAACGCGCTGCGGACCGGCCCGGGTACGGCCGCCAGCAGCGCCGGATAGGCGTCGATCTCCGGCCCCGCGGCCACCGTGAGCCGGCCGGGGCGCGCCCATGCGAGGTCTCGCGCGCCCCTGGCCTCGGCCAGAGCCGTCGCCCACGTGGGTGACATCCCGGCAATCCCGATCGCCACCCGCTCGGTTCCGAGCAGCGGCTCCCACCAATGCGCCGCGTGCTCGAACGCCGCAGCGATCCGGGCCGCCGCGCCGGCCCCGGTCCCGGCCGAGCAGAACACCACCGACTCGGCCTTGCCGCAGGCCACCACCCACCGCGCCGCTGGATCCGCCGCGAGCACCCGCTCGATCAGGTCCACCACGAGCCGCCCGGTCGCCGGGTCCGCGCCGTCGCCCGCCGCACAGCACACGATCGGCGCCGCGTCCGGCCCGATGCCGGCCGCGCCCAGGCGGGCCCGGACCGTCTCCGGGGCGGCGTCCGACTCGACCATGTCGACGAGTTCCCATGCGTGCGCGCGCTCCACGGCGAGCCGCTCCGCACGCCGCGCGCCGCCCAGCAGCAGCAGGTCGGCGGCCTGGGCGAGCGCGTCGTCGTCCGTGCGGTCACCGGCACAGACGAGGTATCCCGCGAACGCCGACCCGCGCCCGAGCGCGAACACCGTCTCGCCGTCGATCACCACCGGCAAGCACGCCGCCGCGAGCGCGCCGCGGGCGATCTCGACCGGATCGGCCGCGACCCACGCCGCGTTCGGCCCACTCGCCGTCGCGCCGACGAGCATCCGCCCCGCCGGCGTCACCACCCGGCACGCCGCGCCGAGTTCGCGGGCGAGCAGGTCCAGCAGGTCCTGCGTGTCGGCGCCCTCGGCCAGCGCCGTGATCAGCCGCCGCTGGCGACTGGGCAACCGCCCCGTGGCCGACCCCTGTTCGACCGCGACCCGGTGCGCGACCACCTCGGCGATCCGCACCACCGAAGCCGCCCGCGGCGCCAGCAGCAGCGGGAGTCCGGCTCGCGCGCACGCCTCGACCAGCGGGTACGGCACCTCGTCGAGGGCCGGTTCGACGCCGTCGACCCCGGCGCGGGCGTCGGGCACGACCACGACCGCCGCGGCGCCGCCCGCCGTGAGCGCCCGCGCGAGATCCCCGTTGTCGGCGCCGTACCCGTCCGCGTGCAGCACCACGAGTTCGCCGCCGACCAGGCCCCCGCCCGGGTCGACCGGATCCGCGGCGAACACCCGAAGCACCTCGCGCGCGAGCCCCTCCGTACCCGCCAGCAGGGCCAGTCGCAGCTCGGGCATGCCCAACAGATCCTCGACCCGCACCGCCGTGCCCCCAAGCCCTCGCCCATCATGTTCCGATGATCGTATGAACACGGAGCGATGCGGACACGACGGTTCCGCCGGTTCCCCCGTACCGCCGCCGTCCGAAGCACCGAACCGCACGGACCCACGGCCCCGAACGGGCGCCCCGCACCCCGGCGGGCGGCGTCCCGAACGCCGACGGAATCCGCCCCCCGATCGCCGCACATCCTCAAGGATGCGCCCTCACCGCGGCGCGGCCGGATCCCACCGCCCGGCCCGGTTCGGGCAGCGCCGACATCCGGCGGGCCGGCCGTGATCGCCCGGCGGCTCACCCCGCGAAACGGGTGCGCAGTGTCCCCATCGCCGCCGTCACCTCGTGGATCCGCAACAGCCGGCCCAGGCCCACGAACGCGGCCACCATCACCAGCCCGCCCAGGGCGAGTTGGAGCGCGGCGATGGGGACACTGCGCACCCGTTTCGCGGGGTGAGCCGCCGGGCGATCACGG